>CACYBR010000417.1 GCA_902772705.1 uncultured Planctomycetota bacterium | reverse complement strand
CGATCGACTCTTCAACGTTCCGAATCCGGACGATCCGAACAATGCCGGCGACTACAAGGATTACCTCAACCCTGACTCGCTCAGGATTATCGACGGCGCGAAGCTTGAACCGTGTCTTGCCGACGCGAAGCTAGACGAACGCTTCCAGTTTGAGCGCGTTGGATACTTCACGCTCGATAAGACCGCCGCGCCCGGGAAACCTGTCTTTAACCGTACGGTTTCCCTGCGCGACTCCTGGGCGAAAATCGCTCAGAAGTGATTGGTCTGTCGCCGCGCCATAAAACTGAGAGCCGAACGCCTCCAATTTGAGACGTCCGGCTCTCTGCGTTTCTTAACGAACGATTCGTTCCGCGTTACCAGAGCGTGACGAAAACGCCTTCCCCGGTTCCAAGGTAGAATTCGTACCAGCCCTCGTCGTTTGGCTTAACTTGAGATGGGACGCCGCGATACCATGAGACGACTTCTCTGGCGTCGAGCTTCAGACGGACGGTCGTCCCGACCGCGTCTTCAAGCTCCGTCATATTGACGAGCGTGAACGCTTTTTCTTTCGGGTTGGCTTTGCACTCGAAACAGCCGATCAAAAGCGGATCGGGACAATCGATCTCCTGAATCGCGTCGAAATCCTTATATTCGTTGGAGAATTTCAGATAAGGCGTTTTGTCGGTGCAGTTATGCGAGAACGCGCCGAGGTTGCGGAACTGAACGAACGTGTCGGAAAGACGACGAAGTTCGAGGAACACCGCGCGAGCGTCGTACCACGCTTCCGTCTTTTGACTTTCCGTGTCCACGAGCGACGGAAAATCGGGATTGTAGCCCGCGTAGGTCCAGCACAGAATCGTCTTGCAACCGAAGGAGAGCATCGAATAGCACTGCCAGCGGAATTCCGCTTCGTTGGGCGTACGTTTGCTCTTGATCCACGCGAACGTTTGAATGAAACACCAGAAATCGCGCTCGTACTCCCGCGCGACCGACGCGATGACGTTGATTGATTCGGCGTAGTCGGGATAGGTCGTTTTCTTATGCTCGCCGTCCCAGTTGAACGGATAGATATCCGTGCAGATATAATCCGTGTCGAACTTCTCGCAGAACGCCGCGCAATATTTGCGGAAAAGATCCGGATCCGCGTCGTAGTATTCGATCGCCGCCGCCCCCGCGCCATATTTGAGCTGCGCCGCGTTCGCGTACATCGGCAAAAGGTTGACGTAAGCGCGTTTGCCCGTGTCCTTCGTATATTTGTTGCAGGCCTTTGCGAGCGCGTCGTACGCGTCCGAGCCTGGTTCGTCGATAATGAAGCAGCCCGTGAAGCTCGGATGATCAAAGTATTCGCGTGAACCGCCGATCGGGTCGTGATACGCGCCGTCGTTGACCGTCGCTTCGACGCCGTATTTGTCGCACAAACTCAGAATCTTATTGGTCGGAGCCTGAACGAAGGCGAGGAGAAAATCGAAACCGCAGTCGGCGTAGGTCTTCATATATTCGTCGCCGAAATCACGGGAATTGAAGTTGCCCCACGCGCCGATACGTATGCGGTCGCGCGTGAAATGTTCAGCAGGATAGGGGGACGCGACGCTCGTGCCGAGGATCGTTTTAACGCCGCTGGCGACGATAGCGGCGAGGTCTTCCCGGGTCGCGCCGGATTGTATCGCCGAAACAAGACTTGCTTCGAGGCGCTCGATCTTAACGTTAAGCGTCGCTTTGTCCTTGTATGGCGCGAGCGCGTCCGCAACGCGTTTGCCGTCGTCGCCGGACGCCTTTTCCTGAGGACGGAACTGGCCAGACGCGTTGGTCGTCATGAGGTCGCGCGCCAGAACGAAGAGAATATCGTCGCGGCGTTTGAACTCCTTTTCGTCGGACGCCTTAACTTGTTTTCGGACGAGACGCCATTCGCCGGGTTTGAGAACGCTGTACGTTGTGAAGCCGAGCGAAGTTACGTCGCAAAGGGGCGTGACGTCGTCGCCGGAAGCGACGACGAGCGTCGAGCGATCGACGTCCGTTTTGTCCGACGTCGCAATCGTCGCGGAGGGGTCGAGGAGATAGTCGGCTTTGTCGAAGCCCGGTCGAACGGAGCCAGCGGGCAGAATACAAAGACTCGCGTCGTTAGCGAGCGACGTTTCAATCGTCAGGTCAGGCTCGTCGTTCGCGGAGGACAGGAACGAGAGCGCCGCGTCTTTACTCTCAAAGAACCCCATGCGCGAGATCGAGATTGTCGATTCCGTGTCGCTCGGATTCGTCGGATCGAGACGGAAGGAGTTGATTTTGCCTTTCCAGTTTCCGTGTTTGCACTCTCTCATGTCCATCACGAGATTGTGCCATTCGCCGTCGCCGACGATCTCAAAAGGAGAAAAACTTTTGTCGGAAAGCGTTTTAAGCTCGTCGTCGTTCGTAAAGAAGAGACCGCCAATCTTTTGCTTTGTTTTTGCTTTGTAACGCAGTCCAAAGAACGGACGTTCGGACGAATCGAACGTCTCGTCCTTTGACGTTCGGACCTTAACGGTGAGGTCGGAGCCGGTGGGAATTAGATTGAAGAGTCCGAATTCCTTTTCAAGGCGCCCCTGACCAACGTCGGTTCGCTCGGCGTCGGGCCCGTTATTAAAAATCCAGACGGGATCCGCTCCCTGAACCGTCGTCCATGCGCATGAAGCGACGGCAAGCGCGCAAAACAGAACGACTCGCAATTTGTTGAAATTTCGATCTTTCTTCATGATGACCTCTGTTGGCAAAGGGATGACGTTGCTCCGGACTCGCGTCCGACTCCGTCATTCTAGCGCGTCGGGAACGCGCTTTCAAGTCTGACGACGCAGCGGATGGGTGGATATCTGTCCTCAACCTCATGCGACTTGACTCCTGACTTCAGTTATGTTAGACTTACGATCAGATCCTTTTTGCATCATGTCTTGGTATATGGAATCAGGACGCGGGTATTCTTCTTTTGCAGGTATGAACAAATGATACGTTGCAGGTAAACAATTGAAACGCGTCAATCCGTCTCGTTGTTTTTCTTCGTCTAAAATGTCCTCGCGTTCTCTTCGCTTTG
>CACYBR010000416.1 GCA_902772705.1 uncultured Planctomycetota bacterium | reverse complement strand
GCTTGAAAAGGAATATGGTCCGATTCCGCTCACGAACACGATTCACGGCGTTCTTAACGACTTCGATATCGACGATCTTGAGAACTACCTGACCAAACAGGGCGTTCTCAAAAAGTGACGTGAACCGCAAAATTGCCAGACGTCCTTATTGTCGACGGACGTTTGGCAGATTTTCAGACGTCGACTCGCAGGCGGAAAGCGCGATCAAACGGCGATTCCGCTCGCGTGGCGTTTTTTTTAAGGAATTTCCTCAATGAAAAAGTTACTAACGACGGCTGTCGTTTTGGCGTTGCTGACGTTCTACTCTGCCGGGGCGACTTTGGCGCAGGATGGCGTTAAGGCGTTTTTCCAGGACTGGGAACACAATTCGACGGCGTTTAACGATTGCTCTGCCTACATTGCAGAGCACGGCGAAATCAATATCCTCGCGTTTGACGAAGTAAAACTCGTAGAAAACGTCGGGGCGTCCAATCCCGAATATCTCGTTGACGGCACGGGCGGGGAATACGGGGGCGCCGGCCGTGTCATGATCGAGGGCATGCCTGCTCGTCTCGTCTACTATCTCGGTCGTCCTCGCAAGATTTCCGAGATAAATATCTTCTCCGGGAATATCGACGAGCGCGGAAATCAGGACTTTGAGATCCGCCTTGCCAACAACGCCGATCATCCCGGGGTTAAGCCGGATTTTTCCGCCGAGCCGACCATCACGTCCGGCGATAAGATTCTGGGCGACAACGGAGGCGCGTTCCTCTCCTCGTATTCTTCCGAAGCGGGAGGAGCGCTCTTTGATAAGGAATTCGACTGGATTGAGTTCCGTTTCTGGCAGACCTATAAGGTCCGGGTAGGCGAACCAGCAAAAGAGCGTTCATCGGCGACGAGTTGGGGCTCGCTGATCGAGCTTCAGGTTCTCGGCGATCCGAACGATCCGAACCTTTTCCCCTCAGAAGAAGCGCGCCAGAAATGGTTGGCAAACGTTAGAGCGCGTAAATTGCGAAGCGAACTTCATAAGATTGGTCCGGACGTCGCGTATGCGGTCGACCATCGTGATTCTCTCAAACTCGCAATTGACTCGATGCTCGACAACTGGGGCGACGAGCTTGGCGAGGTAGACTGGGAAGAACGTTACGAGGACTTTGAAGAGAAATTTCAATCCTCCGGCAATCTTTCAGCGGAAGAGTATGTCGAGCTCGTTAAAGCGTATAACGCGTTCCGTTATGAAGTTCTCCTTGCCGATCCCGCGCTCGGAGATTTTGACCAGATTCTTCTGCGAAAGACGACGAACCCTGCCTTGCCTGCAAACTGGATCTCCAACGCTTCGCGTGGCAAGGGACAGTATGACGATTCGCTCGTTTTGCTCAATATGAAGGACCTCGCCGCTCCTCTTAAAGAAGTCGCTCGCGGTCCGAACAACTCCTACATTGGCGATATTAACCTTCACTGGAACGCCGACCGCTGCCTTGTCACCGGGCTTTCTGACAAGGGCACATGGCAGGTCTTTGAGTGTAATCTTGAAGACGGTTCGCTGCGTCAGGTGACGCCGGAAATGGGAGGCGACGTCAATAACGTGGAAGGTTGCTACGTTCCCGACGGTTCTACAATCTTCGTTTCCTCGGCCTCCATGATGGGCGTTCCGTGCATCGGCGGAAGCGACGTCGTCGGCAACCTGTATCGAGTCGAAAAAGACGGTAAGACGGTGCGACAGCTCACGTTCGAGCAGGATCAGGACTGGAATCCGACGATTCTTCCCAATGGTCGAATCATGTATCTGCGCTGGGAATACGTCGACATCACGCACTATTATTCCCGCTATGTTTTCACAATGAACCCTGACGGAACGAATCAGGTCGAACATTATGGAAGCGGATCATACTGGCCGAACAGCACGTTCTATGCCAAAACGATTCCCGGTCAGTCCTCGAAATTTGTCGGCATTGTCTCGGGACATCATGGCGTGGCGCGAGAAGGGGAGCTTGTGATTTTCGATCCCTCGAAAGGACGACAGGAGACGAAGGGCGTTGTTCAGCGTATCCCTGGTCGCGATAATCCGCCCCTTAATCAGACCGTCGACCAACTCGTCGACAATTCATGGCCGAAATTCCTCTTCCCGTGTCCGATCGACGACGAGCATTTCCTTGTTTCATGCCGCGTCGCGGAAGGCGACCCCTGGGCGATCTATCTCGTCGACGTCTATGACAATATGCTCATGCTCCGCTCCGAGCCGAATTACCAGCTTCTGGAGCCCTTCGCGCTCGTAGAACGCGACGAGCCCGTCACGAT
>CACYBR010000415.1 GCA_902772705.1 uncultured Planctomycetota bacterium | reverse complement strand
GTCGCGCGCGCTTTTGAACTTTTGGTCGCGGTCACGAGGCAACCGAGCACGAGGAGAATCACGCCCAGATGCGCCAGAAAGAAGGGGACGAGCGCGCGATTGTACCGCAGAGCGCCGCCGGCGCCGTAGAAGAGCTTCGGCAGTCTGACGATCACGGAGCACGTGAGATTGAAGGTCAGCAGCGCGATGAGGAAATAGAACCACGGCGAGGCGTAGACGAGGTACTGCGCCGCCGGCGTTCCCATTTCTCGTTCGAGGAAGGTCGCCCAGCCCATAACGATCGCCAAAACGGTCATAATGGCGATTCCCAGAGGAATCGCGCCGCAGAATTTCAGCGCGGCATAGATCGCGCGGGCAAAGGAACGATAGGACATGGAAGTCGAGTTCTCCCGTATCCGCCGTAGGCGGTCAGCATGAACAAAGGAAAAACGGCCGGCGAAGTGAACTTGCGTAGATTCGTCGACCGTTTGAGGATATCGTCAAAAGGTTTTTGAGAACGCGCTCATACGGCGAAATATAGAATCGCGCCAACGAGGATGAGGAAGAAAAAGAGCCAGAACGCGACGCGGAGCGCCTTTGCGACGATTATTTTCGGTTCTTCCGCGCGCGAGGCGGCGTAACAGAACGAAAAAGCCAGCGCGAGCGGGACCGCAAGCCATATCTGCGGAAAGCTCAGTAATCCGAAGAGAACAAGCGCGTCGAACAATTTTCTGCCTCCGTCTTAAAGAGAGAGCGCCCGAAGAGCCGTTATTCGCCGTTCGGGCGTTCTGGAGCGTGCGTTCACTGTTTGGGCGTGATGCGATCGAAGGGAAGGTAAGGACGCAAGACCTTCGGAATAACGACCGAACCGTCCGGCTGCTGACCCATTTCGAGGATCGCCAGAAGGGTCCGGCTGAGCGCGACGGCGGTGCCGTTGAGGGTATGAACGAAATTCGTGCCCTTTTCGCCCTTGACCTTATAGCGCGCGTTCAGGCGGCGCGCCTGGTAGTCGGTGCAGTTCGACGTGCTCGTGACTTCGCCATACGAGTCGCGGCCAGGCATCCACGCCTCGATGTCGTACTTGCGGTAGGCTGGACCGCCGAGGTCGCCCGTCGCCGTGTCGACGACCCGATAGGGGATTTCAAGATCGTCAAAGATCTCGCGCTCGATCGACAGGAGCTCCTGATGGAACGCTTCGCTCTGTTCCGGAAGGCAGAAGACGAACATCTCGACCTTCGAGAACTGGTGAACGCGATACAGCCCTCGGGACGCGCGACCCGCGGCGCCCGCTTCCGTGCGGAAGCAGTGGCTGACGCCGCAGAGGCGGAGCGGAAGCTTTTCCGCGTCGATCGTCTCGTTGGCAAGCAGACCGCCGAGCGTAATCTCCGCCGTCGCGATGAGGCTCAGGTCCGAGTTTTCGATCGAATAGATCTGCGTCTCGTTTCCGCGCGGAATGTAGCCCGTGCCCTGCAGAATCGAATTCTTGGCGAGGTCTGGCGTTATCATCGGCGTGAAGCCCTTCAGAGCGAGCTTGTTGACGGCAAACTGCTCAATAGCGAGTTCGAGCAGGACCGCCTCGTTCTGAATGAAGTAGAAGCCGGCGCCGGCGACGCGCGCGCCAGCCTCAAAGTCGACAATTTTGTACATTTTGGCGAGGTCGACGTGATCGAGCGGCTTGAAGCCTTCGGGCCACTGAGGGAGCGGCGTCTTGCCATAGTCGACGACCGTGTTGCTGCCGTCGTCGTTTCCGATCGGGCAGTCAGGATGCGCCATGTTCGGAATGGAGCGCTGTATGCGGTCGAGTTCGACTTCGATTTCCTTGAGGCTCTGCTGAACGGCGGCGAGCTTTTCGCGCAGGATCCGGCCTTCTTCCTTCTTCGCTTCGCGTTCTTCCGGCGTCTTGCACTTGCCGATCGACTTGGAAACAGCGTTCGATTCCTGATTATATGCTTCGACTTCGCGCTGCTTTTCGCGTCGCGAATTTTCGAGTTCGACGAAACGATCGACGTCGGCGACGACGTTGCGGTTCTTGCAGTTGAGCTTAACAGCGTCAACGTTTTCTAAGATGAATTTCCGGTCAAGCATGCGACATGTCCTGTAAAAAATCAAACGCGCGGCGAGCGCGCAAAGTCCGTAGTTGTTCGGCAGCGGCTCAGAAAACCGCGTATAATTCAACCATTATAGCGCTTTTATCCGCTTTGAAAAGAGTAAACGCGCCAGGGCGCGGCGACGTTACGAGTCGCGTTTCGCGCCATTTTTTCTCGTGTCGGTCTCAGGACGCCGTCGCGCCGCGTCGATCGTCCTTTCCCATCGTCTTCGCCGGTCAGGATCGGTCGGATCGTCGCGCGTAAGCCACAGCGTTCTGGCGATCTTATCCGCCTGCTCCGCCTGACCGAGTCGGCAGTAGATCAGGATCGTCTCCTCCTTCGCGTCCCACCATTCTTTCGAGGAGTCGTGCAGAAGCTCGGCGACGTCGCTCCAGAAACCGAGCGCCTTTTCGAGCGCTTTGGGGTCCTTCTGAGCGGTCAGGAGCCTTGCGATTCCGCGCGCGGCGTCGACGTTTTTCGGATCGTCCTTACGCAGTTGCGCGAAGAGGTTGAGGGACTCCTGAGCGCGGTCCAGAAGTCTGAGCGCGTCGGCGCGGAGAAGCTCGGCGCGCAAGCTCTTGTCCTTCGCGCGTTCGAGCGCGTCGAGCGTGAACTGCGCGAGGCGCTTCCTGACGACCGGCTCGGCGGTCTGAGCGAGCGTAAGCGCGCGCTTGAGCGTCTCCAGATCGACCGCGCCCCTTTG
>CACYBR010000414.1 GCA_902772705.1 uncultured Planctomycetota bacterium | reverse complement strand
TTATAACGCGAAACGCGGGAAAAGCGTAAAGGAAACGTTAACCAGATTTTACGAGAGCGAACCCATAAGTTCGCTGTATTATGACGGCATTACGTCCCTCGGCGACGTCGACGAGTTCTACGACGCCCGAAGGGAGAAACTGACGAAGAGTGGCGAATCTGACCCTTTTTCTGGCGCGCAATGAAGTTCGTCGACTGGCGGCGCCTTACTGTTTTCAGCATTATTCCATCCGATCCATCCCATAGAAACGGAGTTTTATCCATGCGCGTCAACCGCAGAATCCTTTTAACGTGCGCATTTCTCGCCGTCGTCGTAGCCTCCATGGCGCTGCGTCCGGCGCCGACCTGCGCGATCGGCAATATCCACATTATCATCGTGCACTCGACGACCGATCCCACGCTGCGGAAAGCGAGCATAATCTGGATGCAACGCCTTGAAGAAACGCTGACAATGGCCTATACTCCGAGCTTCATGCGTATCGGGGAATATGGGGTCTTCGGAGCCCTTGAGCCCGCTTACCGTCTGGGCGGACTCGGATTATTCGGCGTCGAAACGTACGAAATTCTGGATGGACAGGAGGCGCGTCCGAACAACATTCGCAGGGTCTGTCGCGAGGTCTCTGAAAAAGCGGGTCCGGACGACGCGATCATGGTTATTATCATGAGCCATGGAACGGTGATTAAGGAGAACGGCGTTTTAACCCATGGGTTGGCTCCAATTGCAACTTCCAGCGATAATCTTGAGCTTGGGAAGAATGGTATTCGACGAGGAACGATCCTTAACGAGCTCAAGATCAGGCCGCATCGTCTGGTTGCTCTCATTACGGATTCCTGCGCGTCGCCAGCGCCTGAAGACGAAGGAACCGCCTTTTATAAAGATCCGCCATGCGAGTCTGGAATCGCGGCGTTCCCCAAGGAAGAGGGCTACCTGAAGAAATTCCTCCAGGAAGCGTATGGAGAAATCAATATCAACTCCTGCGACTACGGTCAGACGGTGGATTTTATCGGCAAATGCGCCTATAAGGAGTTCGAAGGCTCTCTCTTCGTCAACGCGTTCTGCCGTTTCGCGAACAATGGCTTCTATCTGGAATCCGAGCTCAATCCCGACGATTTTTACAAGCTCCTGAGAATTGAACATGAACGCGAGGTCCTGTCTTATAACGAAAAACGTCACAAAAACAAACAGAACACGCTGACTCGATTCAACGGAAGCGAGCCTGTCAAGTCGTCGTTTACGACGTTTACGTCCCTTGACGAAATCAAAAAATACTATAAGACTCGAAAAGAAAAAATCACGAACAACGGCGAGTTCGGGATCGGAGAAAGAACCTTTCTCGATACGCTCAGCTCGTCGCCATGAAACGACGGATGATACCCGTCTCTCACATGAGTCGCTTCTGTTTCAATCACTGAACGCATCGTGCAAACGCCGCCGCCCGGACCGCTTCCCTGAAAGCGTCCGGTCGGTCCACTGGCGACCAACCTTCCCTGTCCATCAAAGATAAACGGAATATTTTATGCGTACCCGATCCAGAATCCTCTTAACATGCGCGTTCCTCGCCGTCGTCGCAACCTTCATGGCGCTGCGTCCGGCGCCGAGCTGCGCGATCGGCGATATTCACATTATCATCGTGCGTTCGACGACCGATCCCGCGCTCTTTAAGGCGGGCAATTATTGGCAGGAACGTCTTGAAAAAACGCTCGAGTCGGGAAAGACTCCGAATTTCTGGCGTTACGGGATCCCTGGCGCGTTCGAACCGGCGACAAACCCCGGCGGACTGGGAAAAAACGACGTCGCCACGTATAAAGTTCTGGAAGGGGACGCCGCCGATCCGGACAAAATCTGCTCGGTCTGTTTCGAGGTCTCCATGAAAGCGGCGCCCGACGACGCGATCATGGTTTTTATCTTGAGCCACGGCGCGGTGAAAAAAGAGGATGGCGTCCTGACTCACGTTTTGGCGCCGACTGTCACGTCCAGCGACGATCTTGAGTTTGGTCGCAAATCGATCCCGCGAGGAACGATTTTTAACGCGCTCAAGGTCAAAAAACATCGTCTTATCGCTCTTATTACCGATTCCTGCGCGTCGCCGGCGCCTGAAGAAGACGAGACGCCCTCCGCCCCGACGGGGCTCGTCAAACCCGGGAGCGTGTACGCGCCCGTCCCCAACGATACGAGCTACCTGAAGAAATTCCTTCAACAAGCCCATGGAGAAATCAATATCAATTCCTGCGATTACGGGCAGACGGTACGACTGATCCGCAGATGCGCCGACGACGAGTTCGAAGGCTCTCTTTTCATCAACGCGTTCTGCCGTTTCGCAACCAACGGTTTCTATTTCGATTCCGAACTCAATCCCGACGACTTTTGCAAGCTCCTGAGAATCGAGCATGAACGCGAAATAATAGATTACAACCAGATCTGTCGTAAAAGCGAACAGAACAGCCTGACCCAATTCAACGGAAGCGAGCCTGTCAAGTCGACGTCGACGTCCTTTGCGTCCGTTGGCGAAATCATGGAGTTCTACAATGCCCGTAAAGAGACAATCTCGAACAGCGGCAAGTTCAAATTCGCGGAAAGAACCTTTCCTGACGCCACGTCGATAGCGCCGAATAATATCGTCAAAAATTCCATTGGAATGAAATTCGTTCGGATTACGTC
>CACYBR010000413.1 GCA_902772705.1 uncultured Planctomycetota bacterium | reverse complement strand
CGACGTCGTAGTCGAGTCGCGCCTGACTGAGATTTCCGTTGGCAACGTTCGGATTGGACGCGGCGTTCGCGTTTGTGTTCGCGTTCGCAGCGCCGGAAATATAACCGGAACGCCGGCCCGGCCCGCCAGAGTTAGCTCGATTCCCTCCAGTCGCGTATCCAGACGCGCGGCGATTGGCGCGCGGCGCGTTCGCGCTGTTTTCAACGGGTTCGTTTTCCGGACCGTATTGACGATAAAGGACAATGAATTTTGCGAGGTCGGCGCCGACGCGCGATTCCAGTTCCTGATACAGAAAACTCAGGTTGTCGACGTTGAGATCGACGCGCGCCGCGCCTTTCGGATCGACGTCCTTTTCCGCGCTGAAGACGGTTATGAGCGCAGTCCATGGGATCGTAGCGGCGCTGCGTGACGCCCTGGCGTTCTGAGCGGGGGCTCCCACGAGCGCGCCGCCGAGCGCCGAATTCTCCTGCTCGACGCTTGTCTTTTCCGCGTTATAGGTGAAGTTTTCGTCAGCTCCGTAGAGCTGAGCGCGCGTAACGCCGCGCGCGAGCAGGAGTTCCTCCAGAAAAACAGGAGTCGCGTTACGAGGACTGTACGGTAGCTTCGCGATGGAATAATACCGCGCCTCCGCGCCGTTCTGGCGCGCCTGTTCGTCTGGATCGATCCAGTCAAGGATCGAGTCCGCAGCGGTGGCGGTCATTCCGGGAAGCTTCATGAGCGCGGCTCTGCCTGCGCCGGGAGATTCCTTATCCCAGTTGAGGACCGCCTGCAGATTCAAGCGCGTCGATTCGTCGACGAGTCCATATCGAACGCCTTCGATCCGCGAATCTTCAAGTTTGGGGGAGAGTATCGTGAAGCGCGACGTGTCCTCGCCTCCTTCTTCTTCCGTCAGCAGCGGCTTGGCGCAGAAATACTGTCCGTTGTCATAGAGTCCGCCGTTTTTTTCACGTTCTTCCTGCGACTGCTCGACACATCCGATCAGGTACACGACGGCAGAGCGCGCGACGCCATGCACGAGCTCTTTGCGACCGCGAGTCGACGTGGCTTCTTTTTCCGTTTTCATGAGGGTAAGAAGCGCCGCGCCGCTGAGCGTCAGCGCGGTGAGAACGAGCGTTACGATGAGAAGCATAACGCCGCGCCGTGAACTCCTCGAAACGGAATAACGTGTCATACGCGGCTCCTAGTCGTTGAGATAGGCGCGCTTGAGCGCGGCGAGTTTATAAAGCGTCGGCTTAACGCGTCGATCGAGCCCGATAAGACCCGAAGTTGGCGTGAAGTTCTCCGGGTTGGAAGCGTTGGACGAATACGAGACGCTTTCGGAACCCGGACACGAGTCGTCGGAGACAAGATCGATCTCGTCGAATTCGTCGTCTTCGTCGCGCATTGCCGGAAATTCTTCCTCGTACTCCACGGATTCGACGTCGTCGTAGGTTTCGTCCTCCGGTTGAGGTTCGACCGAGTCCGCAACGTCGTTGTGATTCGGATCGAACACTTTCGTTGCGGACGTGTATTCCTCGTAGTTCATGGGAGACGCGTCGAGCCATCGCGACCATATCAGCTCGTCGACCGCTTTGCGAGCGAGCGCGCTTGAATAAAAACGGCGCGCGAGTTCCTGCTGGACCTGGACGTTCCAAAGAAGCTCTTCGAGAGGTTTGCCCTCGTGCGACGAACGGAAAAAGAAAGAACGCTTTGGCTTTTCTCCGAATGCCCGGTCGAACAGCTCGGACGGAGCAAGCGCGTTTGACGCGGCAAATGGCGAAGCGCTCGGACACGAGGTCGCGACGGAGAGTTTGACGCCGCACATGGACCAGCGGTCAAAGAATCGGTGCAGTTCCATTGGGTCGCGAGGCGCGGTCGTATGAGACGTTAACCCGAAGTTGACTTCGAGATAGTATCCGTCGAACATGTGCCGCGCCGCGAGCCGCGCCGCGAGTTCGAACGGATAGACGAGCGGAGGATCGGCGAATCTCGCGACGTCGCCCAACGCCTGCTCGAAGCCAAGCAGAACGCGCGCGTGTGGAAAACGCGCGTGAATCGTCGCAACCGATTTCATCGCCAGTGGGAGACGAAACTCAAACGTCGGGAGAGACGGGCTCGTCTCAACGTTTGTCGCGACAATCCACCGATCTACGTGATTGCCGACCGCGTCGAACGCGCTGTTCAGATACTGCTCATACTCGATTCGGAGCGTCTCCGCCGGGATCGAAGGACGCTGGAGTCGCGACGGTAGATCGGAGCCCCAGCGCGTCAACGGACCGAGCGTAACGCGTAGCCCGCGATTTCGCGCGTTGCGGACGGCGCGTTCGACGCGGGACCAGTCATAGGTTCCGTTTTTGTCGATATCGCGCCAGTTTGTTCGGATATTGACCGTCTGAAACACAGGATCGAACTTGGCGCGAGAACCCGTGAAGAGCGCGTCGTAGGACGTGGTCCAGTCGTCGGCGGAATCGATTGCGAATCCAAACTGCGTGTTCCAGGTCGAGACCCTTCGCCGCGCCGCGAGCGTTTGACTGAGATACAGCTCGTTGAGCTTGCCGCCTATTTCGCACAGCTCCGTGAAGAGCGAGAGCGTGTTGGCGTCAAAGTCCGCCGCGTCCTGATCGGAGGTAACGAGAACGGAAAATTTCTGAGTCGCGCGGCGAATCTGTTGCCGAAGATTGTTGGGCGTGGAGAAACCCGCGAACGACCAGTCAGTGCGCTTCTTTTGGATGCGTGAAAGCTGACCGCGACAAAGTTCGAGGAAGAGCGACAGACGTCGACGACCAGAGGGAAGGGGTTCGGTCGAAGCGTAGAAAAATCCGTTGTGGGGGTCGGCGCATGGAATATAGAACGAACCTGACTCGTCCGTCTTCGTCACGACGACGAGCAAATTTCTGGTCTCGCTGATCTCGTCGATCCGAATCGTCGTTTTGACCGGCTTGCGTCCGCGGATTGTGACAAAACCTCGTTTTGCGAGCGCGCCGGCTATCTGCTGTTTCGGATAATAAAAGAGGTATTCGCCCATGAGGCACCCTGATTGTATTCGCCGTCTCGACTTTCTTTGAAACGTGGATGATTGCCGCTTGTTGGCATGAACGACGCGTTGCGTCCGCATCTTCGGACAAAAAAGCGACAGACGAATCGGATCGCGCACCGCCGCCGAATCGCCCTTCCTGAATATATAGTATTCGCGCGTTTGAATCAATTGGCTCGATGCGAGTTTTTAAAAATTACGCGCGCTGTTAATGCTCTTTGAATGATGAAATTACAGAAGATTTGCAAAAAAATAATGATTTGTCCATAGTTGCGTCTGGCATTACGGATTGGCGTCTTATATAATACGTTCCAAATTGACGGCGTTCTCCCTCAGACGCCGCTTTTGGCGTCGGCGTCGCCGCGGCCGTAACGCGCGTTTTTCAGGCTCGCGGATTACCGGCGCACGCGCCCCGCCCCTATAATTCTAGACTTTTAGGAGTTTTTTCATGAGTATGCAAACTACCCGTCGTGATTTCCTCAAAGCGTCGACCGTCGCCGGCGTTGGTTTCATGGTTGCCGCTGGCGCCGCCCCCAAAGTCGCTCGCGCTTCCGCGCTGCAAGATCTCGCCATCGCCGGGATTGGCGTCGGCGGCAAGGGCGCCAGCGATATTACCCAGGCTGGTTATTACGGCAAGGTCGTCGCCATCTGCGATACGGACCGCGGCACGCTTGAATCCAAGGCGAAAGAGTTTGAAGGCTGCAAGACCTACACGAACTACAAGGATCTGTACGCCGAAATGATGGACAAGATCGACGCGGTTACCGTTTCCACGCCGGACCACATGCACACCATCATTACCGCCGAAGCGATCAAGGCTGGCAAGCACGCTTACACCCAGAAGCCGCTGACGCGTACGATTGGCGAAGCTCGTTATCTTGGCTATCTCGCCAAGAAGTATGGCGTCTGCACCCAGATGGGCAACCAGGGTTCCACGCTTGACGCGATGCGTCGTTGCGTCGCCCAGATTAAGGCTGGCGCGATTGGCGAAATCCTCAAGGTCCACATCTGGACGAACCGTCCCGTTTGGGCTCAGGGTCCGAACCGCGACATGACGATGGACAAGTTCATCGCCCAGACGAAGAAGGAAGAAGAAGACGAAGAAGTCGCTCAGGACCTCATCGACGAAAAGAAAAAGCAGGTCGAAGAAGCCCTCAAGAAGATCGATTGGGATTCCTGGATTGGCGTCGCGCCCAAGCGCGATTTCTGGCCCGGCATCTACCACGACTTCCAGTGGCGCGGTTGGTGGGACTTCGGTTCCGGCTCTCTTGGCGACATGGCGTGCCATACCGCCAACATGCCTTACGGCGCCTGCGACCTGAAGTTCCCCACCGAAGTCGTCGCCGAATCTTCCGGACACGATTTCAACTCCTTCCCGGCCTCCAGCAAGATCTGGTTCCAGTTCCCGGCGACCGAAAATCGCGGCGCGATCGAAGTTACATGGTTCGACGCCAAGGCCAAGCCGGAAGCGTCCATCTTCGAAGAATACGGAATTGAGAACCCGACCGACTCCGGCGCCATCATCATTGGTTCCGAAGGCGCCGCCTATAGCCCTGACGACTATGCTCAGAGCTATCAGCTGCTCAAGAAGGGCGGCGAGAAGATCGTCGAAAAGGAAGGCGTCGAATGGCGCAAGGCGCCGGAAGACGAACATTCCGGCAACTTCGACGCTCGCAACAAGCTCGAATGGGTCACCGCGATCAAAGAGAACAACCCGGATCTCTGCTGGTCCAACTTCCCGAAATTCGCCGGCCCGCTCACCGAAACGATCCTCCTCGGCAATCTGGCCGTCTGGGCCGCGCCGAAGGCTGGCGAACGCGGCGAGACCATCAAGTGGGACGCCAAGAAGCTCAACGTCACCAATCTTGCCGAAATCAAGACTCCTGGCGTCGCCGAACTCGTTCGTCCGGAATACCAGAACGGTTACGAAAAGATCGACTGGTCCTTCATCGACGAGACCTGATCTTTCCGCGTGAGTTTCCGACTCTTGTGATTGACGTATAAAAACGGCGGTCTGTCCTCTGGGGCAGACCGTTTTTTTATGCGAACCAACAAAAAAGGCGAATCGCTTTGACTGCGATTCGCCTCTGGAAAACGCGCCGGCGCTCGCGCCTGACAATTATTGGCGCGGTCGCCTGCGGAGAATGCCGGACATTCTGTCGGCGTAGCGATTATCCTCGGAGCCCGTATCACGTGGCGACGGCGCGCGCTCCGGCGTCGAAGAGGAGCGGTCGCGACGCAACGTCAGACGCCGACGGCGCCCCATTTCACGCTCTTCGGCGTTATAGCGATCCTGTTCAACTCCGCCGGGATCGTCGGGAACGTCGTCGTAGAGTCGACGTGGGCGAAGCCTTGACGTTGGACGCGTGGAACGACCGTCGACGGACGACGTCTGGCGACGACGCAGACGTCGGAGACCGCGCGCGTCGTCCTCGTCGTAATATTTGTCCTCGTCGCGAGCGTTTGAGCGACAACCGTCGGCGAATTCTCGCTCGTCGTTGCGTCTTGGCGTGGAACTTCGCGCGCGAACGTCGTCTTCCGGCCACCTGCGGAGGACTTCCTGATAGGCCTGATTCACGAGTCTGTGCGCTTCTTCGGAAGAATAACCGTGCGCCTTTCCGATCGTTTCGGCGTTGTCGCGCGCTTCGTGCCCAAAGTAGAAATGGATCGCTTCCGGGTTGCAAAGAACGTCCATGGCGCCGCCGGAACAGAGGACGCGCCCTTTGTTGATAACGTAGGCGCGTTCGGTGATTTTCAGCGTGTTGGCGATGGCGTGGTCGTTGATGAGAATGGCCAGACCTCCGTCGGCGAGTTCGAGCGCCGCTTTCTGAATCTTGCTGATGGTGTCCGGATCGCATGCGGCGAACGGCTCGTCAAGCATGAGAATTTTCGGACGGCTCACGAGCGAGCGCGCAACCTCAAGTCGGCGACGTTCGCCGCCTGACAGCCCGCCGGAACCTCCGTAACCTACAACGCGTTTGCGATAGTCTTTGAGCTCGAATCGTTCAAGAAGCTCGTCGCAGAGTTCTCGACGTTCGCGGCGTGAATAGCCGAAGAATTCCATCGCGCCATAGAGGTTCTGTTCGACGGTCAACGCGCCGAACGCGCTACGTTCCTGCGGAAGGTAGCCGAGGCCTGACTTGCAACGAAGATGCATCGGCCAGCGCGTGACGTCTTTCCCGTTAAGGAGAATTTTGCCCGCGTTCGCGGAGATGAGGCCGCAAATCATGTGAAAGCTCGTCGTTTTGCCCGCGCCGTTGGCGCCAAGAAGTCCGACGACCTCGCCTGGATAGACTTTCAGCGCAACGTTGTTGACCGTTGTCGTCTTTCCATACCTCTTCGTAAGTTGTTCGACTTCAAGAATGGGAACGTCACGGCGTTCCGCCTCTTTGCGTCCGTTGTGCCACGTTGCCATTTCGCTTCCCTGCCAGATACGACTCCTGAACAACTCGCGTCGACGTGAGAGGACGTTTGTGGTCGCGACGCGAGCAGACGCCGATTCTAGTTGTTTTCAGCCTTCGTGTCAAGAGAAGGCGT
>CACYBR010000412.1 GCA_902772705.1 uncultured Planctomycetota bacterium | reverse complement strand
TCAGCCCCAGGCAGAATATGATGTTCCCGCCTGGTATCCCTTTGAACGCGGCCGCCGCGCCAAGCGGCGACAAACCGGTCTGCACCGTGTCCGCGCCTGTATACACGTCTGTCACCGTCATCGCCACGATTATGAGCGACGTCACAAGAGTGAACGGAAGGAACATGGTCATCGCAAGGTCCCAACGAGCAAGCTTGCGGTGCTCTTTGCCCCATCCCTTCGCCAGAAGAGAGTACGGATACAGGAACGTCATGTTAATACCGACCGCCGCGCCGAGCATCCCGAGAACCTGCACGATCGTCGAGGTCTCCACATGTCCGGTTACCGGATCCTTCGGAAGGCCGTAATATCCACAGAACCCTTTGCCGATCTCTATCCAGTTGATCCGTTTAATGTTCAGCACGCATACGAGAAAGAAGAACAGGATGACAAGCGCGATCATGGAACGCAGGAACCGCTCGTACATCTTCACGCCTCTGGCGCCCTTGCCGTAGTTGAACACCATGAAAATATTCATCGCAAGGATCAGTCCGCCGACGATAAAACTCACAAGATAGCCGAGCGTCGTAATATCCGTGTTGACCTTAAAGCCCAACGGGGTGAGCGCGTCGGAGAGTCCCTGAACCCAGGAGGGAACGTCGCCGCCGTTGGAAATTGTCATTCCGGCGGCTGTCGCGAGGTCGCGGCCAGCTCCCGCGAGCAGCGTATACTGCGGAAAATGCCAAATGACCGAGGAGAGAATCGTGCCAAGCGCCCATAAAAAGACGAGCGGCTTCCAGATTTGTTGACCAAAAGATCGGTACGGACGTTCGCCGCGCGTCAGAACCACGTTCGAAAGCGCGCCAAGCATCATAACGCCAAAGAACATCGCCAGCGGCTGGACCCACAGCAGCTTGTAACCAAAGGAAGCGCCCGCGAGCACGGACGCCGTCGCGCTTCCCGCCCCAAGCGTCATGGCGCTCTGGAGCAACCCGGGACCAGTGCGCTTGACGTATCCCCACGAGCGCTTGCACAACGGGAGACTTTCAAGCGCCTTGAGCTCCGCCTTTTCTGCCGCGAGCTTTTCGGGATCCCATTTTGGACTCATCGGAAGACCCGCGCCCTCCTGGGGAGCGGCGTCCTGTTTTGTTTCCGTCGACATATAACGCCTTCCATAAATCTCAAGCAAAAACGATCGTTATCAGGGACGATCGTCGGAAACCGCGACGCCCCTCGACTGCTGTTCTCCGATTATATACGCCGCGTTATGCGTTTTCAAGTTAAAAGCGCGCGACTGGAACATTAAGACGCGACGCGCAGAACGCCGCCCCGCGGTCCGGTCCGGTTCAAACTCAGTCAAAATTCCTGCGGGAACGCTCCTTCTTTTTGGCGGAGAGACGCTTTTTCGCGTCAAGTCGACGTTCTATCGAGCCGCGGGTCGGTTTCGTGGGAATGCGCTTTTTGGGCTTTTTCGACGCATGAAGGATCGCCGCGCGCAACTTGGCGTAACAGGCCTCGCGGTTCTTCGGCTGATCGCGATATTCCTGATTCGAAATCACGACTTCGTCGTTCTCAGTAACGTACGAGGGATAGAGCTTGCGGAATCGCTCGACAACGTCAGGCGCAAGACGTCCGCAGACGAGATTCCAGCGAATGCGCGCTTTGGACGACGTCTTATTAACGTTCTGTCCGCCGGGACCGCCGCTGTGCGTATATGAGACCTTAATCTCCGAAAGGGGAATCGCCACGACGCCGGGAACCTCAAGAACAGGCGTTTCCGCGCTCGGCAACGTGGGAACTGGCGCCGGAAGCGCGTCGCCGCGCTCGTGCGGTTCATTGGTCGCGGCGCTTTTAACGAGCTTTTGAAAATCGTTAGGCTTATCCGAATCGTTCTTCATGGCGTTTCCGATTATTTTCGGTCTTGCGTACGTTGGGGATTTTCCTAATAATCGCGAGGTCGCGGAGTCGCTTCGACCTCGCGACTCTCATTTTAAGTCAAAATACGCGCGTGGCAAGGAACGACGGACGTTCCTGCAGCGCGCGGTTCACGTCTCTCTCAGGAGCGTTCCATGGCTAAAACACCTGCTCCCGCCGAGCAACAGCAACCGGCGGTTCGTCCACAGCTTCAGGTCGACGACAAAAACGTCGTCGCCACGTACGCTAATTTTTGCCGCGTTACCGGCACGCCAGAAGAACTCATCGTCGACTTCGGACTCAATCCTCAACCGATGGGAGTCCCGACGGAACCGATCCCGGTCAACCAGCGCATCGTCGTCAACTTCTACACTGCCAAGCGCCTTTACCACGCGCTCGGTATGACGCTCCAGCGTCATGAAGCCGCTTTTGGCACGCTCGAAGTTGACGTCAACAAGCGAGCGCTCCATAATAAGTGAGGTCGCAGGACCTGACCACGACGCGACGTCCGTGTCGCAACCCTCTCGTTTCCGCTCCCATTGTTCGCCTGACTGTTCTCCGGCAGGCAAACAGAGGGAGCGGTTGTTTATCCCGAAATCCAGTCGTCATGATCGTTTGTCCTCTCATAAGCGGAAGCTCCGGCAACGCCACCTACGTCGAAAGCGGCGACGCGCGCATTCTTGTCGACTGCGGCGGCGCCGGCGCTCAGATCGAAAACGCGCTCCGCGCTATCGACGTCGATCCGAGCACGCTCACATGTATGCTCGTGACACATTCTCACGACGATCATATCCGAGGACTGGGCGTCATGTCGCGCAGGTATCGTCTGCCCATCTTCGCAAGCGTCGGAACATGGGACGAAATCATCAAACGCGACAAGATCGGACATGTGGACGCAAAAAACATCCGCGTGTTTCAAAGCGCTCACGTTGGCGACGTCCTCGATTTTGGCTCGATCGCCGCCTCCTTCTTTTCGACTCCACACGACGCGTACGACTCCGTCGGATACGTCCTCTCCGACGGAAAAAAAAGATTCGGCATGGCGACCGATTTCGGCCACGTCACTCCCGGTATCCGCTCCTCTCTTCTGGGGTGCGACGTCGTCCTGCTCGAGGCAAACTACGACGTCGATATGCTATGGAAAGGGCCATATCCTTACCCGCTTAAGGTCAGAATCGCGGGAGACAACGGTCATCTGAGCAACGTCGACGCGGGCGACTTTGCGGTCGAGCTCGTCAAGAGCGGAACGCAAACCGTCTTCCTTGGTCACCTCAGCGAGCACAACAACACCCAGCAGATCGCATACCGCACGGTCGAAAGCGCGATCCTCGGCGCGGGCGTCGCGCTCCGTCAGGACTGCATGGTCTATATGACGCGGCGTTATGAACCCAGTCGACTTATCAAATTATAAAGGTGGAAGGGAACCTCAATGTTCGTCGATCTTCTCTACCGCGTTTTCATCATCATCGTCGCGCTATTGTCCACCCCGTACATACTCTACGCTTCGATTCGTCATGGAAAGTACCGCCACGGCTGGGGTCAGAAATTGTTCGGTCTCGTTCCTGAACTTCCGCCGGCAAAGGAAGGCGTCAAACGAATCTGGTTCCACTGCGTCAGCGTCGGCGAGGTTAGTCTCCTCAGGCCAATTGTCAAGGAGCTTGAAACGACGCGCGCAAACTGGGAATTTGTCGTCTCCTCCACGTCGGAAACAGGTTTCGAACTCGCTAAAAAGTTCTTCGGCGACCGCGTTCCCGTCTTCTACTGTCCCCTCGACGTGAAAAGCGCCCTTTGTCGCGCCGTCAACCGTCTCAAGCCCGACGTTCTCGTGCTCGTTGAACTCGAATTGTGGCCGTTGCTCATCAAAACGACTCACGAAATGGGCGTGCGCGTCGCGATTGTCAACGGACGCGTCAGCGACGCCTCCTTCAAATACTATCGTCTCGTAAAGCGCTTCCTTGGAACGACCTTCCGCCGCGTCGATCTGATCGCCGCTCAGGACGAGATCGCCGCGCGCTACTTCCGCGAACTCTCACCGTGCCCTGAACGCGTCGTCGTCCTTGGCTCCGTCAAATTCGACGGAGTCATGACAGATCGCGAGAACGCGGAAACAAAGAAACTCGGTTCGCTTATCGGCGTGGAGAAAAACGACTTCGTCTTCATCGCGGGCAGCACGCAGGAAACGGAGGAAGCGGGCGCGCTGGAGACGTACCGTCGTCTTTACCGCGAATTTCCCAACCTTAAGCTTATCCTCGTGCCACGTCACCGCGAACGCTTCGAGGAGGTCGCGCGACTCCTCGACGAATCGGAATTCGCATGGACGCGCCGCTCAACGCTGACGAGCGGAACAACGCCTTCCGCGCCAACGAACGCGTCTCCCGAAAGAGATCCACGACGGATCGTTCTGGTCGACGCGCTTGGCGAGTTGGGCGCATGGTGGGGGCTGGCGCAAGTCGCGTTCGTCGGCGGCAGCTGGGGCTCGCGCGGCGGACAGAATATGCTCGAGCCTTCCGGGTATGGCGCGGCAGTCTGCTTCGGCCCCAATACGAAGAACTTTCGCAAGATCGTCGAGTCGCTTCTGAAGGTCGACGGCGCGGTCGTCGTTGCGAACGTAGACGAAATGGAACAATTTGTTCGGCGTTGCCTGGTCAATCCGGAGTACCGAGACGCGCTCGGCGCTGCGGCGCGCGACCTTACGATAAAAAACGCCGGCGC
>CACYBR010000411.1 GCA_902772705.1 uncultured Planctomycetota bacterium | reverse complement strand
CATGAACGCGGTTCGCGAGAAATGCGCCGCGTTTTACGAAGAGCATGGTCGCTCTCCCAGCGCGGAGGATCAGATCGAGCTTGGCGCGGAGTCGAACGACTTTTCGTTCGTTGTTCTTACGGGCGAAGAAGCGCGCGCCGGACTCGAAGGAAAGCCGGTGGTCGTCGCGTCGACCGCGCCGTGGAAGAGCGCCTTTGGCTGGCATGGCGTCGTTCTCAGAGAGGACGGGGAGATCGAACTGATGAGGGAATACTCGTATGTGCGTGACTTTTACCGTTCCGTCAATCGGATTCTCACGAAACGCCGCGAGGCGCGGGAGAGGAACGTCTGACCTGTTGGAGAGAAACAAACGTCTCATGAAAACGCTGCGACCCTGAAGGAACGCGCGGCTCGAACTTTTCCTGCGGAGGAACAAAAAAATGAAAACAATCGACGTCGAAAACGGCCCTAAGGGACTGCCCGCGATCGTTCAGGGATGTATGCGCATGCCGGCGCTGACAGTCGACGAAGCGGCGCGCGTCATTCGCAACGCTTATGATCTCGGCGTGACTTTTTTCGATCACGCGACCTGCTACGGCAAGAACGGAGAAGCGGAAACACGATTCGGCGACGCGTTCCTTAAAACGGGAATTCGCCGGGAGGACGTCTTCCTCCAGTCGAAATGCGCGATCTATCCCGAACGCTCCGTCTTTGACTGGTCGCGCGAAAGCGTGCTCAAAGCGGTCGACGAAATTCTGACGCGTCTGCGAACGGATTACCTCGACGCGCTCCTGCTGCATCGCCCCGACCTCCTCTTCGATCCGGAAGAAGTCGCGCAGACCTTCGATATTCTCTACGCCTCCGGCAAAGTACGCCATTTCGGAGTGAGCAACCTCGCGCCGATGCAGATCGAGCTACTCAAAAAATATCTGAATCGTCCGCTCGTCTTTAACCAGCTTCAGTTCTCGCTCGAACAGTCGCAGCTTGTCGATCAGGCGCTCTACGTGAACAACAAGACGACGGAAATGTCGGTAAGTCGCGACTGCGGCCTTCTCGATTACTGCCGGCTTCATGGAATCACGATTCAGGCGTGGTCTCCGCTGCAGTACGGCTTCTTTCAGGGCGTCTTCATCGACGCGCCGCAGTTTCCGCAACTCAACGGCGCGCTGGAAATGGTCGGCCGGAAATACGGACTCTCCAAGACGGCGACGGCGATCGCATGGATCCTGCGGCATCCGGCGAAAATGCAGGTTGTCGTCGGAACGATGACGCCGGAGCGCCTGAAGGATATCTGCACGGCGTGCAACGTCGTTCTCGAACGCGAAGATTGGTACGAGCTCTACCTCGCGTCGGGCAAATTCCTCCCCTGACCGCCTTCGCGGTAGAAGTTGCGCGCGACGTAACGGGGAGGTCGTCGCGCGCGATTGCGCGCTCGGCGGAAGTGTTATACAAGTCTAACTCCGACGCGGTTTTCCCTCGCGCTCAACGACAGGCGGAACGACCGGAAAATTTTTAAAAAATTACCACGTTTTCCGCGCCATTTTCCCTTAGCTCCAACTTGACAAAAAAGACGTTGTGGGTAGAAATTTACGTATCGATAAATCTGTATCGATAAAAAGACGTCAGATTGACGTCGACAAGTCCTGGCGAGGTCGTCAGGCGCTCGGAGCGCATTAAAGAACGTTGCGTTTTAACGGTTGCTACTCAACGTCGTCCCAGAGGACCGTTCAGTAGAGAGGGGTCGGGACGTCGTCTGTCGCGATCGTCCGTCGATCGGAAAACGCCGGTTTTTTGTGTCATTTTGTTAACCGCTGAAACACTTAAGAAATCGATACCATGATAGAGTTTCTTCGTTCGTCAATCGGTAAAAAGCTGATAATGAGCCTTAGCGGCCTGTTCCTGCTGGTCTTCATCGCTCTGCATCTGGCGCTCAACCTCGCGGCCGTCGTTTCAGACGACCTCTATCGTCAGGCCTGCGAATTCATGGATACCAACATCCTCGTGAAGGTCATGGTTCCGGTCCTCGCGCTGGGGTTTGTCGTCCACATTCTGTTCTCGATCTTCGTCGAGTTCAAAAACTGGACCGGTCGTCCGCGCGATATGCGCTACGCGGTTCCGTGCCAGACGAAAGCCACGTCATGGGCCTCAAAGAACATGTTCGTTCTCGGCGTTATCGTCGTCTGCTTCCTCTGCCTACATATGACGCACTTCTGGGCTCATATGCAACTCCAGAGCTTCATGGGCAAGGAAGGAACCGACCCTTACTACCTCGTCGTTAAGACGTTTAGCAATCCGATCGTTTGCGTTCTCTACGTCGTTTGGTTTGCCGCTATCTATTTCCATGTCTCTCATGGTTTCTGGAGCGCCTTCCAGTCGATCGGCCTCAACAACTCCAAATGGATCCCGCGTCTGCAGTTCCTCGCCAAGCTTTACGCGATCTGCGTCTTCCTCGGTTTCCTGCTGGTCCCCGCATACTTCTACTTCGTCGCCGACAAGTCCATTCTGACCAATCCCGCGTGCGCCGCTCAACCCCAGGTTCAAGAGGTTGAAGAAGTCGAAGTGGTCGAAGAAATCCTTCCTGAAGCGGAATGATACGACACTGTTGATTATGTCGGTTCCCCGATCGGCGTTCGAGACGCGCCGGTCTGAGAGTTACTCTTAAATACAACGTTCCTACGAACAACCCTATATTAAAGAAACAGACATGGCTGAAACTGATCCCAAACTGCAGTCCAAGATTCCGGAAGGCCCTCTCGCTCAGAAGTGGTCAAACTACAAAGCCCACGTTAAAGTGGTCAACCCGGGCAACAAACGCAAGCTTGACGTCATTGTCGTCGGCACCGGGCTCGCCGGCGCCTCCGCCGCCGCGACCCTCGGCGAACTCGGCTACAACGTCAAAGTCTTCTGCATCTCCGACAGTCCCCGTCGCGCTCACTCGATCGCCGCGCAGGGCGGTATCAACGCCGCGAAGAACTACCAGAACGACAACGACTCCGTCTATCGTCTCTTCTACGATACGATCAAAGGCGGCGACTATCGCGCTCGCGAAGCGAACGTCTACCGTCTCGCCGAAGTCAGCAACCTGATTATCGACAAGTGCGTCGCTCAGGGCGTTCCGTTCGCGCGCGAATACGGCGGACTCCTCGCCAACCGCTCTTTCGGCGGCGCGCAGGTCTCGCGTACCTTCTACGCGCGCGGTCAGACCGGACAGCAGCTCCTGCTGGGCGCCTACGCGTCCCTGAACCGTCAGATCGCCGCCGGCAAGGTCAAGTCCTACGTTCGT
>CACYBR010000410.1 GCA_902772705.1 uncultured Planctomycetota bacterium | reverse complement strand
CAAATAAAAAGGGGTTTCCTCCAGCAACTGCGAACCATTTGACAAAAAAACCCGAAGCCGAACGTTCCAGCGAATTTTCACAATGTTCCCATTGTAGGTCAGAGGGCTCTGTGGCAAAACCACGCTAAAACGTCCGGGTTGTATCGGATCGATCCAGTCGCCATTTTGACAAGAAAGTCTCCAGAACGCGTGAACGCCAACGTCCTCGTTGCCCTTTCCCTCTGTCCTCCAAAGAACGGAAAACTCAATCGTCTCAATTGATTCGCGACGTATTTCATTGAGGTAATAACTACCCGCAAGCGTCTCTCCTGGATAATAGACGCGGTTTCCGCGTCCGTCCAGTCGAATGAATATCCGATCCTTCGACATGGAACCAGAGGACAAAAACGTCGTTCTCTCGGGGAACATCGCAACAACCAAAATATGCCAAAATGTGCAGGATGACAAACAGACGAAAGCCAAGCGAGGCGTCAAAACCTTCTGGTCGCCAGCCGTACGCTTCGGTTAGTATACCCTCCTCCCCTTCTCCGTCAAGGATGGAAAACACTGTCTGCACAGCGCAACGCCAACGATTACGGCGTTAAAACAGGCAATCGTTCAATAGAGGGTCAAGTCAAACGTCTCACTTTGGAACGAAAACGATGCGAAAACCAACGTAAGGGCCTTTGCGGTCGCCATTGTAATAGCCGCGATAGAAGAAAGTACACTCATAGTCGTGGCTGTCCCAACAACCTCCTCGATCGGTACGGAGATTGGCAGGAGTCTCCTCGTCGGTCGCGCCCGTCGGGTCGACTGCGTCAAGTCCATTCCCGTTCTCGTCAACAGCAATGCGACCACTCTTGTCTGAGGTCCATTCCCAGAGATTGCCAAGCATGTCGTAGACGCCCCACGCGTTCGCTTCTTTCGTTGCGACGTCATGCGTCCCGCCATAGTCCGTATCGCCGTACCATGCAACCTTATCCAGTTCTGTTACGTCAAGTTTCCCGTCGTTACCCGCGCGTGCGGCGTATTCCCACTGCGCTTCTGTCGGAAGCTGGAACGCAGAACCTTCTGTCAGACCCGCCTTTGCGGTCAATTTTTCACAAAAAGCAACGCAGTCGACAAAACTAACCGTATCAACGGGCTTAAATTCCCCCTGATACTTGCTGGGATTGTCGCCCATTACGGCCGTCCACATTTTCTGAGTCGTTTCCGTTTCAAGGATCCAAAAGCCTTTTGTTAACGTCACTTTATGAAGAACTCCATAATCAACGTCGCCGCCAACCTCGCCCGATCCGTCTTTGGTACTTCCCATCATAAAAGTTCCGGCAGGAGCCCAGCGAAAGGCATAATCAACCCCATCCACAGAAACGACGACACGCTCGCCCTCCTTATCCCCCTCTTTTAAGATGGAATCGACGGATTTATCTGCGGCAAAAACGGACGACGCCAAGAAAATGCACGTCGCCGTTGCGCAAATCGCCCGTCCCAACAGGAATTTAGACATGATGTTCATAAACACTCCCACAAGAATCAAGGGGTTAATGAGTCGAAAAAAGCTCGTAACGACGTCGGAAACGTTCCCGTCGTCAAAACAGGGCGAAGGGAACGTTTCTCGCTTTAATAAGGCGTCAGGAAACAAGCTTCCAGCGCTTGCAACGCAAACGTGCAAACCAGGTTCCCTGCATTTTCTCATACCAGATCGTGAAGAGAGAACCGTCGTCGAGCTGTACCGTCGCAGGATAACCGAGGTCGCCGCTTATGCCGTCGCCGTAGAGGACAAGAGGATCCGACCACGTTTCGCCGCAATCGTCGCTAACGCGCGCCTGAACGCCTAGTGGCGCGCGACGATATCCATAGGTCATCAGCAGACGACCGTCCTGAAGACGGTTCAGGAAGGATGGAATCCCCCAAACGCCGATTGCACGCGGAGTGGACCAAGTCTCGCCGCCGTCTTTTGAAATCGTCTGAAGGTTCTCGTCGCCGTTGTTAGGATTGCCGTTTCGAATATGAGCGACGAGGGTTCCGTCGGAAGCCTCCGCAGCGTGAAGTTCATAGTAAGCGGAACATGAATCGCCGTCGCGCGTCGGGATAATTCCAGCGACGCGCCAGGTCTTTCCATCGTCTTCCGAGATTGAAGCGCCACAACGATGCTCTTTTGTCCACAGTTCAGTCCCCATGTACAGCTGGCGACCGTCAGAAAGCTGAATCGGACCGTGAGGACTGTTAAACGGCGTCGAATATCGTTCAGACCAAGTCACGCCGCCGTCAGTGGAACGAAGCATCCAGCACCCGACTTCTTTCTGACGCTGTTCGTCTGTCAGTCGGCGATGGACGGCCATCCACTTTTCATAACGACCGTCAGACCAAATATCGAGCCGAGCTTTTCCCTCGGAGCGGAATTTAGTCTCTTCATCCAGCATGCCAACGTACGCCAAAGACGTAAACGTTGTAACAAGAATGGTCCCCTTGTCAGTAACGCAAACGCCGGCGTCACGATCGTCAATCGGACTGTCGTAGATTGTCTGAGGCCAAGTCCAGGTCCTACCGTTATCGTTCGAACGGAAAAGGTCCACGCGACCGAAAGGACAAACATGTCCTTCGCGACCGCCAGAAGCAACAACGATCAGTTCATTGTCACGTTTAGCAATTGTCGGCCAGCCATAATAAAAGTCCGGCGGCATACTGAAAGTACGAGTTTCCTCCAGAGTCTGGAACTCTGGCGTGACGGTGGCGCCATAGGACGTTCTACTTAGAAAGGGGGAAGCGCAAACCCCAGCAAGAGCGACTGTTGCGTTATACTTCATGAAATCCCGACGACTAAGGTTACGACTCATAAACAAACCTCTCTGGTAGAATCTGAAACGTATCTCTAAACCCTGAAAAAGGAGTAAAACAGGGTCTGGTTGAGTATACGTGTTTGACAAGTCGTTTTCAATAAAGGAACCGAAAAATAAATCGAATCTTCCACGAGGACAACTGTAAAAACGTCACGTTTTTCCCCTTCCATGATTCCACGTGATCTTTTAAAAAACTGATTATCATGAGGATAAAAGTTTATGAATTGCGCAACATGGCAAAAATAATCGCATAAATGAGACAGAGCGCTTATGGGTGTGAAAACAACAAACTCATTTTACGCGGGAATTGTTTTCAAAACCACGCTGGCCAGATTGTCTCCGCGAAGAAAACGCCCGCTGCAACCGTATCACGCCGTAGAATATTGCCCTCTCATTCTGCGTCTTCAAAATGCGCTCTGCTCAACGCGTCGACGTTGTTTTTCAGGATTTCGCTTAAAACGGAAACAGAAGAACTTCTGAACACGGACAAGAAATAGAAAATCCCCGAACCAACGTCCATGACGTGACTCAGGGATCATAACAAACCGCTCGCGTCCTCACAGAAGGAGGACGAAACAAAACTCAATCACTTCTCGAGACCCCAATCGCGGATAAGCTGTTCCGCGCCGGGAGTCATACGACGCAACTTAGCGGCGATAGTAGCCTTGCCAGCCTCGTCGAGGGTCGGAAGCTTAGCCTTCATTTTGGTAAGCTGAGAGCGGCGCTTTCGACGGGCATTAATCTCCTTTTTACGTTCGGAAAGGGACACGGTAATCTCCTAAAGTGACAGAGCTTGCCGACGGCTAACACTCCCCGCAAAAAGCATGAAAACAAACGTCTTCCACAGGGAAAGCGAAGCGCGTCGGGAAAATTGTATATAAGCGGAAGTCGATCGCGCGTCTTGAATCAGACACAACCAGACCGACGAATATCCAAAACTAACTCGAGGTATTCTAGCAATCTGAGAGGACACGTCAAGGACCAGTCCTATCGGATTTAGCGTTTTCTTCAGTTTTTAAACGGAAAAAAACAAAAACGCAACTTAAGGTTTAAGCATTCTTGAACGCAAATGGCAAGGCCATTTAGAATCAAAGAACCCGGGCGCCCTGAGCTGGACGAGTCGAGAAGATCGTCGCTTCTTTGCCGACCTGATTCTTATACTCTTCCTTAAGGATCCTCGTGATCTCGTCGACCTTGTCAGTCTTGACCAGAGAAACGGTGCAACCGCCAAACCCGCCGCCTGTTATACGTGAACCAATCACGCCGCCTTCCATGCCAATGTTGCGAGCAATCTCGACAAGAACGTCAATCTCAGGACACGAAACCTCATAATCGTCGCGGAGGGAATAGTGGCTGGCATACATCTGAGCGCCAACAGTTTCCCAATCGCCGGCAACAAGAGCGTCTGCCATCTTTAGAGTACGAACGTCTTCGCCAACGGCATGAAACGCGCGTTTAAAAAGACGATCGCCATTCTCTTCGTCAATAAGCTTGTCTTTGGAGGCAAGAAGCGTCTCAAGATCGACGTCCCGAAGGAGCTTAACGCCAAGACGACGCGCCGCCTCTTCACAACTGGCACGTCGTTCGGGGTACTCGCTTCCAGTAAGAGCATGCTTGACGTTGGAATTGGCGATAAGAACAGAGACGGAGGGATCGGTCAATGGTATCATCTTCGATTCCTGACTACGGCAATCCAGAAGCATTGCATGATCTTTCTCGCCAAGAGCGGAAATAAACTGGTCCATAATACCGCAAGCCATCTTTGCGTAAACATGCTCAACCTGCTGGCACATAAGGGCCTTTTCGACCTTTCCGAAACTGACGCCGCCAAGTTCTTCCATCAGGGTTGCAACGGCAACTTCAAGAGAGGCGCTGCTTGAAAGACCACCGCCAAGGGGCACGTTCGAATTGATGACGGCGTTAAACCCCGGCGCCTTTGCGCCTTTCTTGACAGACATAGAAATCGCGCCCTGAACATAGGAAGTCCATTCGACTTTGTCTGCAGGAGCAACGTCGGGATCCAGAGGAAAGTCCGCCGTAGCGCCCATGTTGTTGGAGAAGATCGTAGCCGAAGAAGCGGCCGAAGGACTGGCGGCAATAATCGTGCAACGCTCAATTGCCATAGGGAAGACGAAACCACCGTTATAGTCGGTGTGTTCGCCGATCAAATTAACGCGGCCAGGAGCTGCTACGAGGACTTGAGGCGCAACGCCATACTTTTCAACGAAAAGACGTTTGGTTTCGTCCAGAAGTTCTTCAAAAAGTCGTTCAGACATTTGGTATCCCGTTCTTCAGTTCTGATAAATAAAATAATTATGGGCGTCTCGCGCTTCCCACGCGCAAACGGAAGAAGCATGAAAAGCGCTTAACGCGTGAATGAAATCTCTAATCGCTTTGTTTCAAACCTCGCCTCGCAAAAACTCGGCAAGCGTTTCTTCAGAGTGAACGTTTTTGGCAATCCAATTATCGCCAACTCGAATAGCTGCGGCAAACTCTTCCACGTCGTCGTCCGATTCGTTCGTCGCGGCGTCCACGTCAGCTCCCTCGACGTCGTTTAACGGAAATTCCTGCACGTCGTCGGAGCCATTTTCTTCATTAAGCTCGTCGTCAACCTTGTCGTCAGGCACAAGAAGGATCACTTCGCCGGCTCCGTTGGTGATTTGACCGCCGTCAGACTGTTCTATTCCGTCCGTTTCTTCGCGAAGCCAGCAAGCAATCGTTGCAAGTCGGTCCCAGTTGGCGACGTTAAAGCCTGCTTCGTGAACGGTAAAGCAATAACAGCCAATTGTCTTTGCAAGTTGCTCATGCGCCCATGCCCGATTACACTCCGGTTCCATTTCGTCGATACATCCCTGAAATTCTTCGATTTCTTCAGCAAGGAAATCAGAATCGTCCAGAAGGTCGTAAACGAGCGAAGCGACCTCGTTATCGTCCTTATCGAAGAGAATCAATTCAACCGGTTCAGCGTCAAGATCGCCGGCGTCTTCTTCCTCAACGACGCCGCAAAGTGAAAGACCAACGTCTTCCTTCTCAAGGAAGGACTCGATTTCCTTCGCCCAGATATTCTTTTCAATCGTAGTGAATACGCGATAAAAAAAGGACATAACGGTTTCCTTTCTGTTCAGAAGGAGGTTAAAACCAACGCCAGAGACGTCCCATGACTACCCCTTCTTTCCTGCCCAGAGTTTTGCCAATTCCACTATTGTCTGGGTCGCTTTCTCATGTTCTTCTACATCAAGGTACTCCGTAACAGAATGGAAATTGCGACCGCCGGTGAAAAGATTAGGAGTAGGAAGCCCCATTTCTGTCAGACGGGACCCGTCAGTTCCTCCGCGAATCGCCACCCACTTCGGAACGAGTCCCACCCGCCTTGTGGCTTCTTCCAGAAGGGAAAGAGTCTCAGGAAAATCCTTTAAGAAATATCCCATGTTGAGATATTGCTGAACAGTCGCTACAACACAATCCTCTTCAGGATTTTTCAACAAGGGTCTGATTTTGTCTGCCGCAGCATTCAAAATTCGTATGTTCTCTCTTCTGGATTCCTCGTCGAAAGCACGAAGGAGGAATACCGCCTGAGCAAAAGAGACGCCCCCTTCCATCTTGTAGAGATGAATAAAAGGCTCGCGTCCGCTGGTACTCTCTGGCGTCCTGTTGAGGGGGAGCGCGGCAATTATCATAGCCAAAAGTCTGGCCGCGTTGACCATTGTGTCTTTCGCCTCGCCCGGATGAACGTCAAATCCCGTAACCGTGACGAACGCCTTATCGGCGGTGAACGTCTCGCCATTGATCTCGCCTCCCGGACCTCCGTCAACCGTATACGCGCAATCGGCGTTAAATTCCTTGATATCGAAGAACGCGGCGCCGTTGCCAATTTCTTCGTCTGGCGTGAAGCAAACGCGAATATTCGCACGGGGTTCGTCAGATTCAATCAGACGCTCCAACGCGGCCATAATGGCGGCGATTCCAGCTTTATCATCCGCGCCTAGAAGGGTTGAACCGTCGGTAACGACAAAATGATCGCCTACAAGAGACTTCATCTCGTCAGTTTCAGGAATGACCGTCCCGTTCTCAAGGGCGACGGGGCCTCCCTTGTATTCGATCACACGCGGCTTGACGTTCGCGCCAGAAGCGGCGCAGGAAGTGTCAAGATGGGCGATAAAACCAACTGTTGGCGCTTGGCGATCCCTGACGTTAGTCGGCAAGGTAGCCGTCACATAACAACGCTCATTGACTTTAGCGTCAGACAGCCCTAGTTCAAGAAGCTCTTCAACAAGGACTCTCGCAAGATCAAACTGAGTCTCCGTACTGGGGGTCGTCGTGGTTTCTTCACTCGAAGTCGTCTCGATCGAAACGTACCTAAGAAATCGTTCCAACGGGGTTTTCATAACCTTTCGTCCTTCTTCAGTTTGAAAAAGAGGAAAACAGCCGGACAGCCATAAACCGTGTTGTTTGTAACAGCGCTCCAATATACAACGAATAGAGTTGGAAAACAAGAAGCGAAAATAAAGGCCAGAAGAGGTCAAAGACGAAAACCAAAACACGTTCTCATGAATCGGAATTCTGCAATTCTTTTTTCCATCGTTCAATTGTCAAAAGCGCGTCCATCGGAGTAAGCGTTTCAACATCAAGCTCACGAAGTTCCGCAACAACAGGATGATCCGTCGCGCCAAAGAGAGAAAATTGGACGACAGACTCCTCTTTTTTCTTACTCTGGCCTTTCGCCGACAGACGGCGCAACGTCTGACGCACAGCTTCCGTCGTCTCGGTAACACGCGCCTCTTCCAACCCCTCCAGAATCTGTTGGGCTCGTTTTACAACGGTTGGAGGCACGCCCGCGAGTTTTGCCACATGAACGCCGTAACTCCGATCTGCAGAGCCCTCCTCTATCTTGTGGACAAACGAAATATTGCCGCGCCACTCGCGGACGGCTACATTAAGATTGCTCACGTTCGAACATACCTCGGCCAAGTCCGTCAGTTCATGATAGTGAGTCGCAAAAAAGGTACGGCACTTAATCTTTCTGGCGATATGTTCAGCGATAGCCCAAGCAAGAGCGACGCCGTCGTACGTGCTTGTTCCGCGCCCAATCTCGTCAAGGATCACCAAACTCGAGGCCGTTGCGTTATTGAGGATACGCGCCGTTTCAATCATTTCCACCATAAATGTACTCTGGCCGCGAGTCAGTTCGTCTGAAGCGCCAACACGCGCAAAGATACGATCAACGACGCCAATCGTCGCTTCTTTCGCGGGTATAAACGAACCGATCTGAGCCAAAAGGACCAGGAGCGCAGTTTGACGAATGAACGTGCTCTTACCAGCCATGTTCGGACCGGTTATGAGATGAACATAGCCTTTTTGATCGTTACAGTATGAGTCGTTGGGCACAAACTCGCCGCCTGAACAAGTCATGTCCAGCACGGGATGGCGTCCGTCTTTAATCTCAAGGATGGGTTCATGAACCATTTTCGGACGACAATACTGTTGCGACGCAGCCAAATCCGCGAGCCCAACAAGGACGTCTAAGTGCGCAAGAGCGCCTGCGGTCCGTTGAATGGAAGCTCGCTCTTGCGCAACGCGACGCTGAAGGGAACTGAAAATGCTCATTTCAAGCTCAAGCGCGCTTTCCTGAGCGCTCAGAGCTTTTTCTTCATATTCCCGGAGCTCCCTGGTCGTAAAACGTTCAACGTTTTTTAAGGTCTGTTTACGCTGGTACCCTTCAGGAATGCGATTATCGTCGGAACCTTTGGCCTTCGAAATTTCGATATAGAAACCAAAGACGCTGGTATAACCAACGCGCAAATTGGAAATGCCTGTTCTTATAGCTTCCTGCTTCTGATAGCTCTCAAGCCATTCTTTATTACCGTGACGCAATTTTCGGTATTCGTCCAGTTCTTCAGAGAACCCTTCCTCAATAAAACCTCCGTCGCGGTAATTCAAAGGGACGTCCTCTTTAAAAGCGCGATTCAACTCGTCGCACAGCTCCGTTTGAAGGGAGATCCGCTCTCCCAGCATTTGAAGAAGCTGGCTATTAGCGCCCTCGAGAAAGGTCTTGAAACGTGGCAACGTCTGAAGCGTTTTCCCAATGCTGGCGAGTTCTCGCGGCGTGCCGCGTTCCTGAACAATACGGGAAATAAGGCGTTCCAGGTCAGAAACGCCCTTTAGCGCGCCACGAATTGTAGACGTTGTCGCGCCAAGTGAAATTAATTCTTCAACGGCGTCCTGACGCAGTTCAATCATTCCTACGTCAACCAACGGACAGGCGACCCAATCGGCAAGAAGCCGACTTCCCATGGAGGTAGAACACCTATCGATCATGGCAAGTAACGAACCGTCACGGCGACCGTCGCGATAGGTCTGTACGATCTCAAGACTCCGACGTGTTGATTCGTCGATTTCTAGATACTGCGCTCCACGATAGGGCGTTAACGTCGCAATGAAATCCAACGATTGCTTCTGAGTCTCCTTAAGAAACGCAAGAGCTGCGCCTGCAGCCTGAAGCGCGAAAAGATCAGAAGAATCAGTTTCGAAGCCGAAACCTTCAAAAGTTCTGACCTTAAAGTGCTCCGCAAGCGTATCTATCGCGGTATGTCTGGAAAATTCCCAGCCCGGTCGCTGAGTCAGCGTTGTTCGCTCTTGCATCCATTCTGGAAAGTGTGTTTTGAGGTCTTCCTGAACAAGACACTCCGCTGGATTGATTCGAGCTAGGTGATCAAAAAGCTCGCCATAAGTGGTTGAAGTCGCAAAGAAATATCCGGTCGAAAGCTCAACCCAGGCCAGTCCAACAAGGCGACTGGGCTCAACGTCAGACGCTGATTCTCCCGATTTCCCATGAAAAGCAACGTGTTTAAACGACGCGTCTGGACCAAAATTGGGATCGGAAACTTCCTCCTTATCTTTCGCATTATTTGTCGGGTCAGAAATCTCGCCGTCGACAGGTTCGAAAAGCATCGGTCTTGCCGATGACAGCGGCTTGGCCTTGCGCTCCGCTTTAGCAATCTTTTGACTGACGTTCTCGTCTGAAACGAAAACAGAAGCAAGATAGTTGCTGGCTCTCGGATCGAGCATCGACTCGTCCATAAGCGTGCCAGGCGTCACAATACGCGTTACTTCTCGCTTGACAATCGACTTCGCTTTTTTAGGGTCCTCCATCTGATCGCACACGGCGACACGGTGTCCCGCTCGAACAAGTCGCGCAAGATAGTTGTCAAGGTGTTGCCACGGAAAACCTGCCATCGGAGTCGCGTCGGCTTTATTGCGATCACGCGTTGTAACTGTGATGTTGAGCGTCTTCGCCGCCTTATAAGCGTCGTCGTTGAACATCTCGTAGAAGTCGCCCATACGGAAAAGAAGCAACGCGCCATGAGAGGCCTCTTTGGCCGCATAGTATTGCTTCATCATTGGGGTTAGTTCACGATCATCGTTCATAGAGCCCTCAACATTTACTGGACGGTCCGGGTCAATACCGAAAAGGAGAGTTTTCCTCTCTTCAACCCTCTAAAAATTACGCGTTCAATTATATCACAAGTTTTTTTTATTCGAGGGAAGGAATCCGAGAAACTGGCAAAAACAATTCAAGAAAAAGAGTTCTCGATTTCGTAGAACTAACGTATTTTTATCGTATATTTGTTTCTCAAACGCGACGTCCTTTCCCTTTTGGCAACGGTCAGACGACTAAAGGGAAACGTTTTTTCATCACCTCCAACCCCGTCTCAACGTCGGTCGTCGCAACACGCTTTACCGCTCGTCTCACACATTGTCAACGGAGTAGTTTGGTCGTCTCTTTCTCCTGAAGGAACCGTTTACAACACAGACGGCGACATGAACAACCATTATGCACCAAAAAGGAAAGTCCAGTAAAGCGTCGAAATAATTAGCGTAAACTCCGCTTACAGTCAAAACAACGGACGCGCTCGCCATTAGCGCGACTAGCGTGTCGCCCAAGACTACTGCGGTTCCAGACGCGATTACCATAAATGGAGCCACATACCCCCAACGATATAGATCAAACGGCAGAACGTTGAATTCCGTCAAATACAGAGCGCCTCCTAAAACGACGACCAGTAGCTTCCACACGAATCTAACGCTAAAAGAAACGCCCGGCCGCAACAAGGCTAAAAAGGCAACGTATAGAGTTGAGAGCGACGGAATGTCATAAAAAGCAAAGGCGTAGTTGGCTATGGAGTGATACGATCTCGTCAATGGAATCATCGTAAACGCAGCAACCGAAGTCGCAACAATAACGCGCGTTTTTCTGGAAGAAAAAAGGAGGCTTGCGATAATTCCACACAGTATCGCGCAACATATCGTCCCAAAGTAATTCGATAGACCGTTCATCATCTCTATTTCCTGAGCGTTTCTTTCGGTGGGATAAAACAGATCGTTTGGATTAATATCCGGTCATTCCTGCAAATTCGATTCGTAAAAACAATCGCTCAAATCAACGAACTTTATGTTCCGGCGTTTGTAGGTGTATGTCAGATAGACGGAACCATTCGCCGTTTGATTTAAGAAAGGATAAGAAAATTCGCACCCCTGTTCATCTTCTAAATCACACACAAACTTCCAAACGTCATCCTTTTCTCCGGCAGATGAAAGCAGATTCGTTTTAGACTCATAAAGGGAAAGTCGGGAACGATCAGCCTCGGAATTACCGATCAGAAAAACGCGTCCCGAGGACAAACATAAGGTGGCGACGCTCGCGTTATGATTCTCCATCTCTTCAGAGACTCTGGCGCGCCACGAAATTCCACCGTCAAGACATTCGGCAAAACCAACTTTTCCCGAAACGGTCCTCAAAAAAGCAAACGCGACGTTTGACGAGATCGGAGTTATACTCGGTTGTAAACTTTCACGATTTCCATCGATGAGAATACGGGAACGCCCTGTCATTCGTCCTGCTTTATCGAAAAATAACGCCATTGAGTACTTTGTGATAAACTCGCAATAAACGGGCAAAATGAACCCAGAATCATTTCTGGGAACACAAGGGGTTCGTACCAGCGCAGACAGGTTAAAAAAAGGACTTGTACGTAACCGTCGAAATTTCGACCACGTTTTACCTTTGTCGTCAGAATAACGATAGTTAATGGACGACCCGGACCATCCTCCATAAGAAACGCTGACGACGAACATCCAAAGCCGTTCGCCCTGAGAGTAAACAACGGGATTTCCGAGCTTACGAACAGGTCTCAAAAGATCTCTTGAAACGTCTTCACGCGAACATATGGCTACGGTAGGAGCGGCGGAGAGGTCTTCAGGAAAAGCAGTCTTTCCATAAATGCAAACGTCTTTGGCGCCCTCTCGAGTTCCTCCGTACCAAAGGACGACAACACGACCGTCCGGTAGGGTTGCGCATGAAGACGAGTGGTTTGATTGCGCAGGGGCGTCCAGTATTAACGAACGGGCGCTGGAGATATCAAAACCATCCCTCTCGACTCGGCTGGTCGCCGGCGTTATTTCAAAGGAATAATCACTCTTTGTTGACGTTGAACATTTGAAAAGGAAGCATAGTAAAATAGCTAATAAACATGCGCCTTTAACGAGAAGGAGAAGCTGACCGTTTCTGGTTAATCGTCGCGCAACTCGCGTATTTACGGAGAGAATCTTCATCATTTTCAATTTATGGAAGTCAATCGAGGTTGGGGCAAATCAACGTCGTCTCAGAGTAGATTAAAAGAGCCTCTCAAACAAGAGACAAATTGCGACAAGATTTCTTGCGTTTGAGTCTTGACTCAAGCGAGCGCTTGTATTTGAATCGTTGCTTCTTTGGGCGCCTCGTCAAACAGCAAATCACTTTTAACGACAGAAAATTAGCTTTGCTCTTATGCTAGTATTATAAGTATTATAAAGTCAGCTCTCATCATTCGATTGCAAACATGGAGAAAACCGCGTTTCTTTCTGAACCAACACACTTGCGACAAATGCTTCTTGCCCCTGTTCAAAAGAAAAAAAGAGGGTAGAATGGGGACGAGAACATAAGGGAAGCGTTGCACTGGACGTTCGGACGTTTGGAATCTTGCCGGCGTTGGCGTCTTATAGACGAACGATCGTGGCTTGAGGCGTTCAACGTCTCCGCGTTTTGCCGTTGACTATTCTGTCATACGGAAACGCCTGACAACAACGCAACTTAACTATCATATTTTGAGGAGAAATCTCAATGATCGTTACGACAAAAGAGCTGTTCAAGGAAGCTTACGGAAAGTATGCTGTTGGCGCTTATAACATCAATAACCTCGAACAGATCGTTGGTCTGTTCCGCGGCAACCTCGGCAAGTCCGCCAAAAATGAAGATCCGAACGACGATTCCAAAAGCGCTCCGTTCATCATCCAGATCTCCCGCGGCGCTCGTTCTTACACCGATAAGAGTTTCCTCGAAGGTATGATCCGCACCGCCGACAAGGTTTTCCCGGAAGCAATCTTTGCCGTTCATCTTGACCACGGTACCGAAGAGGTCTGCTACGACTGCATTGATTCCGGTTTCTACAGCTCCGTCATGGTCGACGCTTCCCACGAAGAATTCGCCAAGAACGTCGAAATTACAAAGCGCGTCGTCGATCGCGCTCACGCCAAGGGCATTGTCGTTGAAGCCGAACTCGGTCAGCTCGGCGGCGTCGAAGAAGACGTTGTTGGCAGCGTCAAACTCACGAACCCTGAGCAGGCGGCTGAATTCATCGAAAAAACTCAGGTCGACTCTCTGGCTGTTGCAATCGGCACTTCACACGGCGCTTTCAAATTCTCTGGCAAGCAAGGTCTGCACTTCGACGTTCTGGAGAAGATTCAGGCGGCTGTCAATCAGGTTAAACCCAACTTCCCGCTTGTCATGCATGGCAGTTCTTCCGTCCCGCAGGAGTGGGTTGAGCGCATCAATAACGCGGGCGGCGCGCTGAAAAACGCAAGCGGCGTAGACGAGAAACAGTATCTCCCGGCCGCGAAGCTCGGCGTCACCAAGATTAACATCGACACTGACGGTCGTTTGGTGTGGTGCGCGATCCATCGTGAATTCTTCCGCGATCATCCGGACAAGTTCGACCTTCGCGATCCCGGTAAGGTCTTCATGCCCGCTTACGCCGAATACATCATCCACAAGAACCAGATGCTTGGCAGTTCCGGCCATCTTGAAGAAGTCCGTAAGGCTATCGTAAAGTGATCGCAAGGCCTTCTCAGTTTTTGTTTGAACGTTCCATTTAGAGGAACGCTGACGTATAATTAAAACTCGTTATGACGTTTCGACGACGTAACGAGTTTTTTTACGCTCAAATAACTATCCCCTTCACACCGTCGACTTATTTTTCCTAATCCGTCTTTTGACAGGATGGATCAAGAAACAAAAGTCCGTTTACCGATTACGAACGAACGAACGAACGAACGAACGCGGCTTAGCGCCTAAATCCATTTACAATCACCCTCCTCGCCCCGTAAAGTAGCCCCATGACGACTTCAAAAACCCCCGGACGGAAAAATGATCCAAAGAAAGTTCATATCCATAAGAAGAATTTTGAACTTCTCATTTGTGTCGTTGCGCTCATCGGCTTATACACGCGCCATGCGAGCGGTCAAGAACCAGACTTATCACAGACAGGAGGGGTTTCCATCATCAAGGGCGGCGGAGTCTGCGGCGTCGTTCAAAATCCAAACGCGGATTCCTCCGGTTCGTTTGAGATAAAACCGACACTGGGGGGCTCTCTTACAGTCGACGTGTCGGAAGTCAAACAACCTTCCGTTTTGCGTCCGGAACAGATCTCCTACCGTAAATTCGCCCCGCTGGAAAAAGACGACGTTCAGTCCCAATTAAAAATTGCGCGTTGGGCGGTCGCTCAACAACTATCAGCCATAGCAGACGCGCATTTTCAGCGGGTTGTCGAACTTGATCCAGACAATGAAGAAGCGCGCAAAGCGCTTCAACACGTCAAGGTTAATGGCGTCTGGATTTCAAATAAAGAAAGGATGGAGCAGAACGGATTGGAACGCGTCAAAGGAAAGAGCGTTTCCAAACAAGAGGCGGAACTTCTCCGCCAGCAGGACGCTGGCAAAGAGGCTGCAAGATATTGGAAAAAAGAGATTCAATTTCTCTATCCACGCGCTCTTAGCGGCGATCAGCGCGCTCGGGAAGCATTCCGATCAATTCGCAATCCACAAGCCCTTTCTCCCCTTCTGAAAACCTTCAATAACGAGAAAAACAATCCGGAAGGCAAAGTTCTTCTTATACAGGCGATCAGCGCGATTGGAACGCCGACAGCTCTCAGCGAACTTGGAAAAATAGCAATAGCGGATCCCAATATGGACGTTCGAGCCGCTGCGGTTGACGGAATCTGTCGTAAGAAGATTGCCATTCCCGACGCTGTCGAGTATTTCCGTCGTCGACTTAGAAGCGCGTCTGACGTGGCGTCAATCAACCGCGCCGCTTACGCGCTTGGGCGTTTACAAGGTGAAAGCGCAATCCCCGACCTCATCAACGCGCTCGTAACCTCTCATAAAAGTCAAGTGATTATCGGTTCCGACCAAACAGGGATGTCAGTCGACAGCACAGGGAAAATCTCGGGCTTCAGTCCCGGAGGAGGAACACGCGCCAAAACCGTTACTCAGATCAGTGAAAACGAAACTGTTCACGAAGCCCTTGTCGCAATCGTTGCCGCTCATTACGCCACTCCCGTGGACTTCGGATATAACGTTGACGCTTGGATACGTTGGCGTCAGGAAACAGAACAACTCGCAAATTTTTATCCAAGGCGAGACCGATAAATTTTAAAACGATCCTATGAATTATGGACAAATTCGGGGCTTCCCTTGACAAGACGACTCGATTGAGATACACTGCGGCCGCGCTTTTGGTCGCGCAAGGAACAAGAATCCCATCTCGTCGAACTTCGTGTCATGATGAAGCTTAATAATTCGCTTTCTGGAGGTGCACGCAGTCTCTCCGCCAGAGTTGCGATTTTGCAAACGCCTCTGCGACGCGGCAGATTGAGGGAAAGTGTTCGACGTCCACGCCGGTTCTACAATTGTGATTTTGGAAGAGCGCTTTTTCGTGTTCTTTTCGTTCTGGCGTATGCGTTCCTCATTCTCTTTGGAAACGCTCTGCATTTCCATTCCCACAT
>CACYBR010000409.1 GCA_902772705.1 uncultured Planctomycetota bacterium | reverse complement strand
GGCGAACCTGTCAAAGTTAAAAGTCTTGAGGTCGATTCGCTGACGGTCAACGATAGTCTCCTTCTGGTTGATCCGGTCGCGAAAAACGTGCTCATCGAGCTTCGCAACGGCGAAATCTTCGCCCAGAAGGGCGTTTATTCCGACCATATTGGCGCGTGGCGCCTTACCGCGCAGAGGCTTCAAACAACTCCGGAAGACCCGCTTGATCCGAGTAGTCCCGTCTTCGGGGAACTCGCCGTCAATGAGGACGGAGGCGGATATTTAGCGCTTATGAGCCCTCAGGAGAGCCATTCCCTGACAATGGGCTTTGATCGTTACGAAAAAGGTTGCGTCGTTTCCCAGAACAATCTTGACAATTCGCGTGTCGCGCAGGCGGTTTTCCTCAAACCGACGCGAAACGTGACGACCGGCGTTGCGCCGGCGTCCGCCGCCAGCGGGCCCGCCGCCAACGCGGTCGCTCGTCCGGACGCGTTGCGAAGCGTCGACGCGCGCTACGATTCGTTCGACAATTCTATACGCAGATAATCGGCGCGGCGCCGTTCTTCAAACGCTAATATTCTGATAAAAGGTTCGCCGATGGTGAAACGCGCGCGTATGAGCTTTCAGACCGTTCTGAGCGTCGTTCTGGGAGCGCTGTGCTTTTATTGCGCCGCGAACGTCGGTTTCGCAACGGAGAACGCCGCGGAAAATGCGCGCGTTACGGGGCGTTGGAACTGGCTCGACTCGCGTTCAGACGCCGCCCCCTCTCTTTCTCCCGACGCCCTTCCATGGTTCGTCGCGCCGACAAAGCGTCCTCCGACGTGTTCCTCTCCGCGCCCAAGTTGGTTCGACGCGCTCGAGCTCGCAGAAACAGCAGAGCTTGCGCCTTGTCACGATTACGTCCTCTCGACGTTCGCGGCGACGTCAGAGTTGATCCGGATTCAGACGAAAGCGGACGACGCGCCGGAAGAAATCGTCACGATCTACCGCGGCGCCAACATTTCCAATCTTTCGATCGCGCCTTTCGGCAAGCGAGTCTTCGCGTACGCCTGCGGAGCATGGGGCGAACAGAGCGAGCAGAATGCCGACGCCGACAAACCGGGATTCTCGGTCGGTTCATGGGGAGGCGGTCTCGGGCAAGACTGGAATCTATTTGGTCACGGAATCGTAGGCTACGGACTTCAGGGGAACGAGACGAAGCTCAAACCGAAGGCGCGCGGAGTATATCAATCGTCGATGAGCACGTTTGCGGGCTACCTTCACATGAGTATTTTCGACGCGCTTTGGCGGTTCGACACGACCTTTGGAATGAGTCGCAACTGGCAGCGACAACGGCTTCTGTCCGGCGATTCGTTCAACAGTTTCACGACGTCGCAGTGGCTTCTCGATCTTGAATTCGGCGCGCGTTACGACAGGGGTTACACGCGAATCGAACCGTTTATCAACGGTCGGATCTTAAATCTGACCGAGCCGAGCAAAGCGGAGAAATACCTGACGACGAAGAGTTATACGGCCGATTATTCCGACGCGTCCTATCGTCTTAAACTCGGCTCGCGCTTCAGTTGGGAGCATGAGACGATTCTGGCGACGCTCAAGCCTTATCTTCTTGCGGCGTGGGCGCATGAGTTTGGCGACCGCGAAATCTACACGATAGGAGACTCCTCGCCGTTCCCGGTCGCGATGCGTTACGGGACCCACGCGATGGCGCGCGACCGGCTCGACCTCGGAGGCGGCGTCTCCGCCGCGATGCGCGAAACGCTCGATCTCTATTTCCAGTATGACGTCGAATTCGCAACCGATTACGTGGACTATCTTTTCTTCGCCGGGCTCAATAAAAAATTCTGAGAAGAACAATCGATTTGGCGCGTAACGCGCAGCGCGAAAAGACAACCGTGCTAATCCTTCAAGGGCGTGGCGTCGTCCCGCGTTTCAACAAATTTTTTCCATTCCTTGCTTGCGCGGTTAGAAAAAGCGTCTTTTGTTTCTATCTTTTTTAGCCGTGTCGCGGCAAAAAACGCCGTCTCTATGGAAAGGAGAAAAAAACACGCTACAATGGGACTCACAGTTCAGACGAGGTCTTCTGTAGCGACAGCTGGTTCCCCGTCGAACGAAATACGCAGAAAGAATAGAGGGTTGAACGAACAATGAGCGAAACCGAAAAGAAGAATCCGTACGCCGGAACTCAGACCGAAAAGAACCTTGAAGCGGCTTTTGCCGGAGAGTCTCAGGCGCGCAACAAGTACACGTACTTCGCGTCCGTCGCCAAAAAAGAAGGGTTCGAACAGATCTCCGCCATCTTCCTCAAGACCGCCGACAATGAAAAAGAGCACGCCAAGATGTGGCTGAAGGAACTCAAAGGCATTGGCGACACGGCTCAGAACCTCGCAGCCGCCGCCGACGGCGAGAACTACGAGTGGACCGATATGTACGAGGGATTTGCCAAGACCGCCGAAGAAGAAGGCTTCAAGGAACTCGCGCTGAAGTTCCGCCTTGTCGCCGCGATCGAGAAACAGCATGAAGAGCGTTATCGCGCGCTTCTCAAGAACGTCCTCGCCCAGGAGGTTTTCGCCAAAAGCGAAGTCAAGGTTTGGGAATGCCGCAACTGCGGCCACATCGTCGTCGGTACGAAAGCGCCTGAGGTGTGCCCGACCTGCAACCATCCGAAGAGCTACTTCGAAATTCACGCCGACAACTATTGACAGGAGCGACGTCGGAGCTCGCGCCGTCTCTGGCGTCTCCGGCGTCTTTGCAGACCCGTCAAGATGAAAGAATAAGGCTCCTCGCTCGCCAGCGGGGAGCCTTGTTTCATTCCAGAGAACGGTTCAAAAACGCGTTCCTTTCCCGGCGTCAGGCGTCCGCCGAAACGACGCCGTCATACCTGAACAACCTGAATCTTAGGATCAAGGAGTTCCTGAAGCGCGGTCGCTACGAGCATTTCAAGCGTTAAAGAGGCGCTGTCGCAACCGTCGCAGGCGCCGGAGAGCGTCACGTAGACAAGGTTGTCCTTAACGTCGACGATCTCAATGTCGCCGCCGTCGCGCTGAAGAACCGGACGAACCTCTTCGTCGATAATTTTCTCTATGAGTTTTGCGCGACGGTAGGGAGACGCGCCGGCGTACTCGTCGCGTGGATCGACAAAGGACGCGTCGACCTCGTCGCTCTTCGGAACGAACGTCGGCCGCTCAACGACCGCGCCGTCCGCCTGCACGGAAACGGTCGACAGCGGCACAAACCCTAACTCCGCAGACTCGTCGGACGATTTCGACGCGGGAGGATTCTCGACGACAGAAACCGC
>CACYBR010000408.1 GCA_902772705.1 uncultured Planctomycetota bacterium | reverse complement strand
TTACAACGATTCGTTCATTATACGTCCTTTCACCCATGTGACAAGCGGTAAACGCATACCTGAGCGGCCCGACGCTCCCGCGCAACCACGGTAAAAATTCGCGCTTCTACTGGACGAAAGGATTAATAGCTGATAAAATTGAGGCGTCTGGAGGGAACGCGGATTGCGCGTTTCACGTCCGACGCAACGTTAGATCTGAACCTGCGCGTCAACGCTGTTTTGGCCAAGGCGTTACCCGGCCTGCGCCGCTGCGCGCTCTGTTATACGAAGTCCTTATTTTATGGAAGTTACGAAATGGAACTGCATGAACTGATCCAATCCTTGAAGACCGACGGCGGCAAGATTGTTATGGTCGTTTCCGATGGAATCGGCGGGCTCCCGCTCCAGCCGGGCGGACCGACCGAGCTCGAAGCCGCCAATACGCCGAACCTCGACGCGCTCGCCGCGAAAGGCGTCAGCGGAATGTCGACTCCCGTCCTGCCAGGCGTCACCCCGGGTAGCGGTCCGGGTCACCTTGGACTCTTCGGATATGATCCGCTCGTCTTCCAGATTGGCCGCGGCGTTCTCGAAGCCGCCGGCATCGCGTTCCCGGTCGGACCGAACGACGTCTGCATTCGTTGCAACTTCTGCACCGTCGACGAGAACGGACTCATCACCGACCGTCGCGCAGGTCGCATTCCCACCGAAGAAAGCTCCGAAGTCGTCAAGCTCCTCAAAGCTGTGAAGATCCCCGGAATCGAAGTCTTCGTCGAACCTGTTAAGGAACACCGTTTCGTCGTGGTCTTCCGCGGCGAAGGCCTTGGCGGAAACGTCGCCGACACCGATCCTCAGCGCACCGGCGCCAAGCCTCTCGACCCCGTCGCTAAGGACGAAGAAAGCAAGAAAACGGCGGAAGTCGCGAAAGAATTCTTCAACCAGGCGGTTCAGATCCTCAAGGGTCAGCCGAAAGCCAACTGCCTCACCATGCGCGGATTCGCCAAGAAGCCGAATCTTCCCAGTTACGAAGAGCTTTACGGACTTAAGGCCGCCGCTATCGCCGTTTACCCGATGTATAAGGGACTGGCGAGTCTTGCGGGCATGGAACTCGTCGGCGCTCCTGCCAACCTTGACGAAGAAGTCGAAGTTCTGAAGGAAAACTGGGACAAATACGACTTCTTCTTCCTCCACTGGAAGTACACCGACAGCCGCGGCGAAGACGGCGATTTCGAAGCCAAGCGCAAGATGGTCGAAGAACTCGACCGCGTTCTGCCCGGCATAACAGCGCTTCTCGGCGAAAACGACTGCATCTGCGTGACCGGCGACCATAGCACGCCCGCCAAGATGGCGTCGCACTCCTTCCATCCGGTTCCGACAGTCGTCTATTCGAACCTCTGCCGCACCGATTCCTGCCAGAAGTACGGCGAAACCGAAGCGAACGACAAGGGCGGACTCGGTCACTTCCAGGCGATCCACCTTATGCCGCTGCTCATGGCGCACGCCGGTCGCCTCGGCAAATTCGGAGCCTGATCCGAACAGCGCGGTTTCTGAACGACGTCGGTCCGCCGGCGCGATCGCTCGTCCTCACAACCGCTCTTTTTTTCTTCCGCCGTCGACGTGCAACGAACGTTGCGCGTCGTTTGGCGTCTTGACGCGCATCCGTTGGTCGTTCTTCTGCATTTCAGGCGACCGACGGTTGATTTGTTTACGAAACTTCCGAAACCTCAATCGCGTCCTTTTCGACGCCGTATTCCCGACCGCGGTTTGAAGCCTGTCTGGTCGCGACGCTGTTCATAAGGAGTTCGACATGAAACGCTTGCCCTCCATTCTCATTCTCCTCCTCGCCGCGACGTTCTGCGCCGCCGGCTGCCATCGTGAGGACGAAAACCCTGAGCAGGTTCCTTCCAACGCCGTTGATTACACAACAGCCGAGCCGGGAGAAGTCGCGGAACTTCAAACGGAAGAAGCGTATCGTGATTTCATCGCGAAGAATGAATTCGTCGTCGTTAAGTTCGGAGCAGAATGGTGTCCGCCTTGCAATTTGCTCGATCCCGAATTCGACAAGATCGCAGGGTATTTTCAGAAATCTGGCGTCAAGTTTGCCCGCGTCGATTGCGAGGTCCTTTCAAACGTCGCCAATCAGTTGAAAATCAACTCCATTCCTGACACGCGCGTTTTTTACGGGGGCAGGGAATACACCTCGATTAAGGGCAACAACCCTTATGGAATCGCCAACGTGGTCGAGAGCATGCGTCAGGAAGTTGGAGCGCCTGCCGAAACGGCAAAACAAGCGCTCTTCGACGACCGCGAAAACGAAGAGGACAGTGTTGTTTTTGACGAAAACCTTCCTTCTGAACCCGATGAGCCCGTAGAACCCGACGTTGAAGACGATTTCGTTATCGAAGCCGAACCGGCCGAAGTAACTCGTATCGTTACGACCGAAGACCTTGAGAAGTTTTTAGCTGAAAACGATCTGGCCGTCATTAAGTTCGGCGCGACATGGTGCCCGCCATGCCGCAGACTTGAACCGAAGCTCCCGTTGCTGGCCGGATACTTTAAGGACAAGGGACTCGCTTTTGCCGACGTCGACGTCGACGACAGCAAAGAAGTCGCTCAGAGATATGAAGTCTCCGCGATTCCTGACGTCATCGTCTTCCATAAAGGCGAGCGCAAGAATCACGTCCTTGGCTATCTTCCCGACGAGATCATGAGCATGCTCGAAAACTTCGCCGCCAATCCTGAGGG
>CACYBR010000407.1 GCA_902772705.1 uncultured Planctomycetota bacterium | reverse complement strand
GTTTTAGGCGCCTGTTTTACCTTTACCTTTGGCGTTATGGCGGAGGAAACTCAATTTGAAGCAACTCCTGCGCATGCGGACTTTCATGAGGTTACTACTGGGGAAATTGAATCGGCTCTCAATAGCTTGCATGTGGCGCCAAGATTGCTCCTGACCGATGAAAAGATTGCTGAAGTTCGTTCCAAGATCGATTCTGACGCGTGTTGGTCAGGGTATTATTCAGCGCTGGCAAAATTGGCAGACGATAAGGCCAAATTGGAACCCGTGAAACGAGTTCTTACCGGTGTTCGCCTTTTGTCTGTTTCACGAGAGGCGTTGGCGCGTATCTTTGACTGGAGTTTTATGTACCGTTACACGGGGGACAAACGCTATGCTGAACGCGTAGAGAAGGAAGCTCTTGCAATTGCCGATTTTGAAGATTGGAATCCGTCCCATTTCCTTGACGTGGCTGAAATGACGACAGCAATGGCGATCGGATACGATTCCTGCAAGGACGCCTTTTCAGACGAAGCCAAAGCGAAGATACGCGAGGCGATTTATACCAAGGGGATTCTGGAGTCTTTAAAGGTTAAAGGATGGTGGAAGCGCAACACTGCCAACTGGAACCAGGTTTGTTGGTGCGGCTCGCTTTATGGCTCGCTGGCTATTGTAGACGACGTTGACGAAGAACAACGTAAGAATGTTGTTTTGCTCATCAGGGATTCTGTGAATGGCGTTACATGGAGTATGTCGTCCTATGAACCTGATGGAAATTATACCGAAGGACCGGGTTATTGGGGGTATGGGACAGGTTTTAATATTCTTATGGTCGGCGCGCTGGATTCTGCTCTCGGAACCGACTTTGGCCGTTCTGATAGCGTTGGATTTTTGAAATCGATTGTTTATTACGAGCACGTTTTCGGAACTTCGGGCAACGCGTTTAATTATCCCGACTCTGGCGGCGGCAGGATGTTTGAGGCGTCTGCGTTTTGGTACGCTTCAAAACTGAAACAGCCCGAGATAGTCTGGAATGAGATGAACGCGATTCTGACGGCTGAACAAGTCGCCGAAGGTAAGGGAAAGAAGGGGGACCGTGCGTTCAGATCGCTTGTTCGTGACAGACTTGCCGTCAATGCGCTTCTTTGGGGCGCTCCGGCGTCTGAGATTCAGCCTCCCAAACAACTTGGATATGTCGGAGTTGGGAACGGAAAGTGTTGCGTTGCGCTTTTCAGGACAGCCTGGGACGCTAACGCCGCCTATCTGGGCATAAAATGCGGCGTGCCGAACACTCCCCATGGACACCTTGACGAAGGTAGTTTCGTCTATGACGACTGCGGCGTTCGTTGGATTGTTGAGCTTGGGCCTGAAGACTATCACTCCATTGAATCGCGCGGTATGAATCTTTGGAACATGGGACAAGGTTCTGATCGTTGGAAGCTGTTGCGTTATAATAATTTCGGTCACAGTGTTCCAACAATCAACGGCGAGCTCCAAATCGTCAACGGTCGGACTTCCTTCACGGAGACGAAGATTGGCGAAGCGGGCGAGGAATCTTATGCGACGATTGATTTGACGCCCGTTTACAAAAACGACGTCGCCAAAGCTTCGCGCAAAGCGACGTTATTCCCTGACGGTTCGCTTGTGATCGAGGACTCGTTCGAAGCTCTGGCCGACAAGGAAGCTACTGTCGAACGGCGTTTCCTGACGTCCGCAAAAGTGGAAGAGCATGACAGCGTCTTTAGGCTTTTGCTTTCGAACCCGATAGATTCTGAGATAACGCTGACGAAAACACTTGAAACAAAAACGGACCGTTCGATTGAGATCGAAAGGTTTGTTTATCCATGTGAGACGCAGGAGGAATACGATTCCAAGAATCCTGGGGTCTCTGTTATATTGGAAAAGTCCAAGCTCGCGCCCGGTGAGAAAGCGGTCTTTACGACTCGTTTTTCCCCAGCGAGCGTCGACTAATCGCTACGAAACTTTTTTCCTGCGCGCGCAGGCGGAGGCTCTTTTTATGGATTTTGTTTATACGACTTCTGGAACCTGTTCGAAGCAGATCCATTTTACCGTAGAGGACGGAGTCGTTCATAACGTCCGGTTTGACGGAGGCTGCAACGGTAATCTTCAGGGGATTGGACGATTGGTCGAAGGGATGAGGGTCGAAGACGTGTTGAGTCGTTTGAAAGGAATCTCCTGCAATGGACGTCCGACTTCTTGTCCTGATCAGCTTGCAAGGGCTCTTGAGCAGGTTTCGTCTGCTCAAAATCAATAATAATAATCCCAATATTGGTAGTTTTTTCTCTACCTGTGGTTGACTCAGTTAATCGATAATGGTAGTCTGAGGACGGCGTGTCGACGGTTCATTCGACGGCTGTTTTATTGCATTGATTACAGGAGGAGCGACGTCTATGGAACGCGTTTACGAGTTTTTGAAAAAGTGCGGGACGTATTTCCTTGCGACCTGCGACAACGTTAACGATTGTCAACCGCGTGTTCGTCCCTTTGGCACGATTGAGATTTTTGACGGTAAGCTTTGTTTTCAGACGGGTAAAAACAAACCTGTTTCGAAACAACTTCATAATAACCCGAAATTTGAGATTTGCGCCTATGACGCGGATTCTCAAAGGTGGTTGCGTCTTACTGGAGACGCTGTTGAAGAGGCGCGGATCGAGGCTCAGGTCCAAATGCTCGACGCCTATCCCGAATTGAAGAGTATGTACGCTCCTGGGGACGGCGTGACGGAAATCTTCAAGATTGACAACGGTTCCGCTGTTATTGCTTCGTTTACAGAAGCTCCGGTGAGGATAACCTTCTGACGGCGTTCAGTCGTCGTTCACAACCAGAGGCCGTGAAGCGTCTTTCGGCGTTTCACGGCCTCGAGTTCTATTGGTTCTGGTTCGGTCTTCGTTTTTTCAAACAGACATAAAAGACTGCCATTATCAGGAATGCTAAAACTTCGGCAATGATCGATATGATTCTCTGAAGGATAGAGATAATTGTCGCCAACGCCTCAGGCGCGATGTTAAAGGCTGAGTTAACAGGATTTCCCAGAATCAGTGAAAAGAAAGGTATTAACAATTTCGACAAAAGCATTTCGCGTATACCCAGTCCTCCGGGGGAAATAACAACGACGAAGCCCAGAGACGTTGCGAGCGATACGGAAGCGATATATCGTGGCAAACTGTCAAGAAGTGGACCTGGTTCTACTCCAATTCCACGGATAACAGCCCATAGAGAAAGGCCAAAGAAGACCCACAGTATAGTCATTAAGGCGAATCCGATAATCAGATGTCGATATTTCAGGTTTTTAAGCGCTTCCTGAACGTTGGGATCGTTTTTTCCAACCTTAAGAACCTTGAGGACACGTACGAAGAGCGGAGGCAATAACGGCGTAACCGAACAAACAGCAACTCCGAGGGCGATTAGCGAAAAAACGGCGTTCTCACGGAAGAAGAAAAAAACAATGAGCGCGCCTATAAAAGCTCCTGACCCCATCATCGTAAGCGTTTCATAAAAGACGCTTACCGCCGCCACGCTGACCCTCACTCTCTCCGAAACAATCATGCCTGTTCGGATAACAACGACCATAGCCTTTCCCGGCACGTATTTTCCCAGTTGACTGGAGTAATAGGCCAGAATGGATTTGAAGAAATTCGGCTTCTGACCCAGCCAACAGAGGGAAAGATACCAGAAAAGGCTCGCTGGAAAATAGCCGCAAAGGTAAAACAATCCTGACGCGATCAGCCAACACCACCGAGGCGTCCAGGCATACGCCAAGATTTCCGTCCAGCTTTTTTGAAGTTGCAACGTTATCCAGACAATGACAAGAATCAGAACGAGAAGCTTTGCAATTGCAATCAACAGACGAAACTTCTTTTTAACGGGCACGTTCGTCTCGGCCGTGGAGGTAGGCGACTCTTGTTGAACTTGCTGGCTGTTCTGTTCAGACGCGCATGCGTTTAAGGGATTGGTCATGATAAGCGCCATCCGGAAGGGGGAAGACAATCCAAAAACCGCGAGCGTTCATTCTTGACGCTCGACACGGGAATCCGGTTTGTCGTGATAGTTTTTTAAACTGGCGACACTGTTTCGCATTCGTTCCAGAAACGCGTCCTTCGTTTCATCTTTTTCATACCATAACGGCGCGCCAAAAATCACTCGGGATAGCATAGGCGCAGGAAGAAGGAACCCTTTGGGGAGAATACGATTCATATTGTCCAGATAAACCGGAATTAGTTCAAGTTCCGGACGTTTCTTAACCAGATAATAAATTCCGCTTTTAAATTCGCCGATCGTACCGGTCGTTGAACGCCCCCCTTCAGGGAAGATGATAATCGAATACTTATCGTCCATCTCTTCAAGCATGCGGTACAGTGGATTGTTGCGTATGGATACGTTTTCGCGGTTTACAAGAATGACGTTGAAAACTTTTTTCGCGAGAAATCGTCGGATAGGACCGCCTTCCCAGTAATCTTGCGCGGCGACAAGTCTTGTCTTTTCACGAACGTCGGGCGGTAAGGCCGCCCAAATGACAATTCCGTCGAGATGGCTCGTATGATTGGCAATGTAAACGCGCTGACAGGACGCCTCTGGCTGGCATCCAACCCAACGCACAGACGCCCCGCTAATAAACTTAGCGAGGAGGATGAGCGCGTTTTTTACTAGCCAAACTAGCATGGAGGAAGTCCTTAATAAAGGATACGAAAATGTACGAACAGGTCGGATGAAAACGTCGTTTAACTTATTATAACCGCTTATGAAATTAGGGGGATTAAAAAAGATTGCTTTCGACCAGAAGTCTCATTTTGCGAAGCTCGCTTTCCGGGTCAAAGTTGGGTAGCGTCGCCAAATCAACGCACAAAGCTCCTCGGTACCCGACCTTGGACAATTGACTTACGAGTTTGCTAAATTCGAGCGCTCCCTGACCTATTTGAACCTGAAAATCTTTCTCGGTCGTGTCTCTCAGCCTTACGTGCGAAACCTTGGGAATGATAGGCTCGTAATTAATCGGTTTTTTATACCCATAAATGAAGTGGGAGGGATCAAGAGCAACCGTTAATTCCGGCGTCCCTTTGCACAGGCTCGTTAAAGAATCAATTGACCCGGAAATCGCTTCCTTCTCTGTGAGAATGGACACGATAACGCCGGAACTAAGTCCAAAACGAGTTAATCGATGAAGTCGCTCAAACTCCTCGTTATAGGGAAACCCCACTGGAGGCGATTTCACAACAAGCGTGACGGCCCTCAATAATTGGCATAGCCGAACGCATTGTTCGAATATAGCGTAGTACTGAGGATCGTCGACTGGAACGTCCATGAAGACGGCAAACGGCGTGATTTGACGCTGTATGGAACACATTCTAGCGACTTCGCGCAAATCCTGCGACAGCCACTCCGGCTTGAGATCGCTTTGACCGTAACCAACGACAACTTCAGCCGATCTGAATTCTAACTCAGAGAGTTTCTGTAAACTTTTGGTAAAAGGAACGTTAGGAAAGCAATGGGTCGAGGCGGCGACAAACAACGCAAAACTCCGTATCTTTCAAACGAATTCCAATCGCAGGAGGCGAAAGCAATTCAGCTTTGTGTAGTAGAATCGGTAACAGTAGTCCCTGTGCGGCAAAGTTCGCATTGAAATTTGAACTTTACGTCAACACCCAAACTCCTGTTCGCACACTTTCTTGCCACAAAACAAAAAGTCGCGCGGTTCTCGAAATTCGAAAAAAGCAACGACACGCGTGTATTATAACGTTTAGAGGGCGTTTTTCAACAGAGAGAAAATGTTTTTATTTACAGATATAATGGCGGCTATAATGGCGGCGCAGGCGAACTTCTAAGGTTTTTTGAGTAAAGAAAGAGGAAACGAAAACGAACGGTTGTTTCCTCTTTCCTTGAGCGCGAGACTTGGTTAAAACAGCGACGATACGCGACGGGACTCAATTTTCCCGAACAATGATCGCACGGTCAATGTAGATTGCATCAACCTCGCCGGGTCGCTTGGGAGGCGCGAACCAGAGATATTCGCCGGGCGTATATTTCACGACGCCAAGATCCAGCAACTGATACGAGTCGCCGTTAATCTCGGAAACGGGAACGTCTTTATAAGCGACGGATTTCTTTCCTGTTTCGTCGTAAACGCCTGCGGTCATTGCCGATCCTGCGTCGACCGAGGCTTCGCAACGGACATAGGCGTAAACATGATACGACGGGTCTTCTGCGGGAGTTCCAGCAGGCTTCAGGAACTTGACGTTGCTGTTGAAAACCCAGTTAAGAGCCCACTCAAAATGCGTTCCGGGCATCTTAACAGCCTTAGAATTGGAGGCGTTTTTATCGTCGACAACAAAGGTCCATTCACCAGGACGTGCTTTGTTCATATCATATTCCTGTAATTCGACCCAGGAATTTTCCGGAAGGCTTTTGCAGAAATCGGGGATTGATTCGGAACTTGATTGCAGATACCCTTCGTAGCTGGCGACAAGGTCTTTTTTGAATTGTGCAAACGAGTCGGGACCTTCTCCCTCGCTCTTCCTCGTTAAACCAAACTCATCAAGTTTAGCTACGAAATCTCTGGCGGCCTGGAGCGGATCAGCCGGCCCCTGAAACTCTACGTTGCGGAGCTTGCTTTCAAGCTTGGCAGAACGATATTCCTGAAGCCAGACGAGATCAAGAGGTATTTGTTCACGACGGACTTTAGCCACTAGACCTTTATAAACTTCCGGTTGTTCCTTTTCAAGTTTAGTCGCAGTTTCAAGAGCCTGCTTCTGCAGGACTGTAACCTTATTGAGCGTATCGAGATCCAGCCAATCGCCTGTGCTGGTTTTGTAAATAGGCAGGTAGTAGTTCTTGTTGTCGATTGCGTCAGAAAGAGCGTTGAAATAATCCCGGTAGATAGGAACTAATTCGGGAGCGTAGTACCCGGCGATAAACTCGTCGCGCAATTCGTCTTGATCCAGAGAAGGATCCCACAAAAGCTTGGATACGACCCAGTTGCGTAGCTGGACAAAGTCGCCTGTTTCGCATTGGTAATCGCCCTGTTCGAAGAAACCGATGACATTGTGATCACGATAGAAGTTGATGTTCGGAGCAATGACTCGGTAGTTCGGGAAGGGAAGAATGTAGAACGCAAAGTCGGTAGCGTAGTCCCAGACAAAAAGTTTGTCCGCCACCTTACTCCAACCGACAAGGTCGTCGCGGAATGTTTTATTGGCCTCAGAATCGAGAGGCTGACCGAAAGAACACTCGATTGAACAGAGGCGGACGACGACGTTCTTACGAGGTTTAGTGACTTTGGGGGGCTTGCGGGTATATTGATAGGCGAGCGTTTCGACGTAGAGATTGGGGAATTCTTCTTCTAACGCTTCGGCAACTTTGTTGACGCCACGCAGCAGAGAGCCGGCGTGCGAACCGTCTTCTTCGTCAATGGCGCGGCATTTTTCACAGGTGCAGAATCCGTGCCAGTCGTTCTGGCTAATTGAAAGGAAGGAAGCGTCGGGATTGTTACGAAGCTTTTCGCGCGCGTTCTTAACCATCTCGGCGATCATCTCGTCGTTAGAAAAACAGAGTTGCGCGCCACGCTCGTAAATTTGCTCCGGCTTGAGTTTTTTCGTGAATTCCTGGTATTGACTGGAAGGACCGCTCCAACCGGGGTAACCAACTTTTCGAACGCCGTCAATTTCTGCAAACCAGTCCGGATGGTCGAGGAAGTATTTCTGCGGAGGGATGAGCGGATAGGAGGAATGGACGAAATATTGGAAAGAGTGACGTCCTCCAAGTTCTGCCGGAATAGGCTCGCTGTGGCCGTTGCACCTCATGCGTGCGGCAAAGGGACTGTTGAACGCGTCTCGATAAAACGATTCGCGATAGACAAATTTTGGCGCGTAGTTAACGTCAAGGTCGTTTGTGATTACCAACGTTGGCTGGCTTGGGATTGTCGATTCGGTAGAAGTCCACCAACGGCAACCGAGTTTCTTCTCAAGAAATTCATAGACCGAGTAGAGGGGACCACGCAGGGGAGAACCGCTCAAAACGATCGAATTGCCGACAGATTTCAAAATTATGCCGTCGTATTCGATCGTCTTTTCCGCGTCAGATTGAAGCGCCTTCGCTGAAAAATCACACGGACCGATAACCAAGAGTTTTGAATCCGCGACGTTCAGGTCTTTGACTTCAGATTCGGCAACGACGGGGAGGTCTGCGCCCGTGACCTGTTTGAAGAACGATTGCAGCTCAGAACTCGCCGAGACCTGAACTGGCGACGGAGCGTCTGGAATCACGATTCGGTACTCAGACGTTCCGTTTTGAGCTAGCGTGATATCAGCTGCATACAGTGGAGCTCCAGCGACAAGCGGAAGCGCCATTATTACGCAAGAGAGAACAAAAGACAATAGTTTCGACATACCTACCTCACTTGGTTGAGACGTCATGGGTAATAACGTTCTGTTTCTCGGAAGCGCCTGAAACTTCATAATTACCCGGCACGGCGTTAGGATCAAGCAAATAATCGACCGCCCGATCAAGTTGGGGATCAAAATACGGCGTGCGACCTGATGGTTTAAAATCAGGCTTTACCGAAGGAGCGTCAGATTGCTCTTCAACGTTGTCCACGTCAGAATTTTCCGTTTCTGAAACGGGTTCGTTTTCTTTGGAGGGACGGTTTTGTTCCAACGAAGACGCGTCCATTTCCAGAATTGGATACAGAGCTTCTGGAGAAAGACCTATTTCAGCCGCAGTTTCCGCTTTTTTCAAAGTGGATTCTGAGTGGAGATTGCTCTCAATCTCCGTCATTTGACGAGTCATGAACGAAAGCGCCCGCGCGTCGACCGACTCGGCCTCTTTTCCAGAGACGCGGACTTTGCGCACCCAGTCTTTGTAAAAGTCCTGTAAAGGAGAAACGGTTACCTCATAACCCGGATCGGGCATGACTCCCCATTCGTCTTCGGGCTTTGCGTCGTGCGAGCGGTGAATAGGTCTTCCAGACGGTCGCCAGAAAGAAGCGGTCGTCATGCGCAAAACGCCCGAATTAAAGGGTAACTCGAAGATTGACTGAACCGTGCCCTTGCCATAAGAACGCGAGCCGACAACGACAGCGACGCCTGCGTCCTGAAGCGCCGCCGACACGATTTCGGAGGCGCTGGCGCTGTTCCCGTCGATGAGAACAGCGATCTTGAAGCGTCTTTGATTGTTTTGCGTCGCCCTATACTGCTGAATTGAGCCGTTTTTATCTCGCGTTTCGACAATAGGCGACCCCTGAGCAAGCAACTCGTTACAGATAGCGATTGCATCAGGGAGGAAGCCTCCTGGGTTCCCGCGGAAGTCCAGAATGACTTTCGTGACGCCTTGATCCGCCAATGTATTCAACGCGTTCCTTGTTTGGCGTCCTGTCGAATCAACAAATTGTTCAATCGCGATATAACCAATCTTCGGGTTGTCTTTCAGAGTGAATATCCAGTTTCCGTCTTCATTAACCCG
>CACYBR010000406.1 GCA_902772705.1 uncultured Planctomycetota bacterium | reverse complement strand
TCGGCAAACCCGAGGCGTTGCGCCTCTTTGAGCGCGTCGGCATAAGCGGCGTTCGTGTCTTCCATCTGGGAGAGAATGAAGTTGCACGTCCCGTTGCAAATCGCCTGAATCGAATGGATATTATTCGCCAGTAGCGAGGTCTGGAGGGACGCCAGCACCGGCACGCCGCCGCAAACGGACGCTTCGAATCCAATGGAGCGCCCCGCTTCGCGCGCCTTAGCAAACAGTTCTTCGCCGCAGTTGGCGAGGAGCGCCTTGTTGGCAGTCACGACGTTTTTGCCGGCCTCAAGAGCCTTCAGCACAAATTTGCGCGCCGTCTCAATTCCGCCGATGAGCTCGATGACGATCGAAATCTCGGGGTTGTCCATGATTTCGGACAGGTCGCTCGTCATAACGCCCGGAGGAATAGCAACGCCGCGGTCGGTGGTCGTGTCAAGGTCGCAGATCTTAACGAGTTCAATTTTCTTGCCGATCTTACGCTCGATCATGTCGGCTTTGCCGAACAAAATCTTGGCGACGCCAGCGCCGATCGTACCCATGCCGATCAAACCAACTTTAACCGATTCCATATACGTCCTTCGCACGATGCTGTTTAAGAGGTAAATTCTCCGAAGTCGCCGACGCGACTTCTTGACCATGAGTAATAATAATATATGATAGGCGTCGACGATCGCGTAAAATGGGGAATCGCTCGCCGTGCGACGTCTCGCGCGCGTCTTCATGGCAATCGGCGCGACGCCTCTGTGAATTATACCCCAAACGCGCTTCCTATAAATAGGAAGGCCTCTTTTTTCATTGAATCAAAACAAAAAAGCCAAAATTCAGGCGCGCTCGCAAACAGAGGAAACGCAAGTGGAAAACACTCTCGTAACGTCGACAGTTCCGGCACAATTCGTCTATTTCACCTGCCAGCGCGGCGCTGAGCGTTCTCTCAAAAAGGAAATGGAGCGTCGCCGTCCCAATTATCGCTTCTCCTATTCGCGCCCCGGCTTCGTGACGTATCGTCTCCCTGAACCAGAGTCGCTCGAAAAGCGCCTCGCGCTGGACGTTCCGACGCTCCGACTCGTCTTTGCGCGTTCCTGCTCTCATTCTCTTGGTCGCGTAACGACTCGCGAGTGCGCGCGAGCCGACGGCTCGTTCGATCTGGCGACGGCGCTTCAGCGCGTATGGAATCTCGCTCTCGACGAGTTTGACGACAATTCCCGAAGCGCAAACGACGCGCGCCGACAGGGGCGTCCTGCGGTAAAACCCGCGAGAATCCACGTCTACGAACGAGATCGCGCCAACGTTGGAATACGAGGGTTCGAACCGGGACTGACGCCCCTCGCCTATGAGATCCATCGCAAGCTCTATGACGCGGCTCCAGACGCGTTCAAAGACGGCTTCGGTCCCAACGCGGACCGGCTCGACGCCCCTGGCGAGCCGGGAGAGGTTTGTCTCGACGTCGCGCTCGTGGAAGAAGACGAGTGGCACGTCGGGTTCCATCGCGTAACCGACGTTCATTCCCGCTATCCGGGAGGACTCTTCCCGCTGGCGCTTCCGGTCGACGCGACTTCGCGCGCGTTCCTGAAATTCGAAGAAGGACTGCGCTGGTCCGAATTCCCTATCGGCGTGGAATCGAGGTGCGTCGATATCGGCTCCGCGCCGGGAGGCGGGTCGCAGGCGCTGTTGGCGCGAGGCGCGTTCGTGCTGGGCGTGGACCCTGCGGAGATGGATCCTCTGGTCCTCGCGCATCCGAATTTTACGCATCTACGCGGCAGGATTAATCAGCTTAAACGCAAGCTTTTCCGCAAGTCACGATGGTTCCTGACCGATATGAACGTCGCGCCCAACTACACGCTCGACGCGCTCGAGGAACTCGTCGCACGCGACGATATCGAGGCGCGTGGCCTTCTCTTCACCCTCAAATTCTTCGATTGGAAATTCGCCGACGACGTCCCGGAATATCTCCGCCGCGTCAAAAGCTGGGGCTTTAACCACGTTCGCGCGCGACAATTACAGTATAACCGGCAGGAAATAATGGTCGCCGCTCTCAAAAAACCTTTCCGTCGTTAGTCGAAACAGAGCGTCGATCCGCGTTCGCATCAACTATCAAATTTCATAAGATTCCTTTTTGCCTTATCGACGAAGGGGAAAAAGCAGGTATACTTATAAGGTAGATTTGACGTGGGTTTTCCCCAGAAGGGGGCAAAGCTTCATCGATTCACCCATGTAAGAAAGCGCCTTGCAATGAGTTCCATTAAAATTTTTTCTGGCTCGTCCAACCGTCCCCTTTTCGAGAAAGTTTGCGAGCACCTCGAATTAACGCCGGGACAGATGACCGTTGAAAAGTTTCCCGACGGCGAATCATTCTGCCGGATCGAGGAGGACGTTCGCGGTAAGGACGTGTTCATTGTTCAGCCGACCTGTCGTCCCGTAAACGACACGCTCATGGAGCTACTCGTCATTATCGACAGCATTCGTCGTGCAAGCGCCGCGCGCATCACGGCGGTCGTTCCGTATTTCGGCTACGCGCGTCAGGACCGCAAAGACGAAGGACGCGTTCCGATCTCCGCGAAGCTTTGCGCCAACCTTCTCGAATGCGCCGGCGCCAACCGCGTCGTCGCCGTCGACCTTCATTCCGCGCAAATCCAGGGGTTCTTTGACATTCCGCTCGACCACCTTTCCGCCTCGCCAATCCTCGACAGCTACATTCTGGAGCTTGGCTACAGTCCGGAAGAGGTCGTCGTCGTCAGTCCCGACGCTGGCAGCATCAAGCGCGCGACGAAGCATGTCACGACGCTCGGCGGAAATCTCGCGATCATCGACAAGCGTCGCCACAGCGGCTCTGAAGTCGAGCAGGCGCACATCATCGGCGGACCTATCGAAGGTCGCGTCGCGTTCCTGTTCGACGACATGATCAGCACGGGCGGCTCTATCTGCGGCGCGGCGCGCGTCGTCAAAAACAAGGGCGCAAAGAAAGTCATCGTCGCGGCGACCCACGGCGTTCTCTGCGGTCCCGCGATCGAGCGGCTCGTCGAAGCGCCGATTGATCAGGTCTTTCTCACCGACACGATACCGCTTCTGCCCGAACACAGGATCGAGAAGATTAAGGTGGTTTCCGTCGCAAGAGTGCTCGCTGACGCGATCAAATGCATCCACGAGAATCGGTCTATCAGTCAGATGCTCTCTCGTATGGGCTCGACCGGTCAGTATTTTTGAACATGGTCTGATTGTATAAAGCGTTTGCGGCGCGAACGAGATTATCGTCCGCGCCGTTCTTTTACCTCCCGGTCCGGGCCGCAACCCGACGGGAACAGGAGATTTCAGTATGTCGTCCTTAAACTTTCCAAACGCCGGCGTCTTCCCGGTCACGCGACTTCGTCGACTTCGATATCACCCCGGCGTTCGCCGCCTGACGCGCGAAACGATCCTTTCCCCGGACCGGTTCATTCTTCCCCTCTTCGTTTGCGAAGGCGAAGGGATACGCAAGCCAATCTCCGCGATGCCCGGTCAAAACCAGCTCTCGATCGACGAGCTCGTTAAGGACGTCAAAGAGATTGAAGCTCTTGGAATCGGCGGGATCATGCTCTTCGGCGTTCCGGAAAAGAAGGACGCGGTCGGTAGCGATTCCATGAGCGACGACGGTATCGTCGCGCGCGCGATTCGCGCCGTCAAGGACGTCGTCGGATCCGAATTCCTCGTCGTCGCCGACGTCTGTTTCTGCGAATACACCGACCATGGTCATTGCGGCGTGTTAAAAAAGCACGGGCCCGGAGAAGAAGATTGGGACGTCGACAACGACGCGACTCTCGCCAACCTCGTTAAGCAGACGCTCGTTATGGCGCGCGCCGGCGTCGACATGGTCGCCCCCAGCGGTATGATGGACGGCGAGATCGGCGCGATCCGCAAAGGTTTTGACGATAACGGCTTCGAACGACTCCCTATCATGGGCTACTCCGCAAAGTACGCGAGCGCCTTCTACGGACCGTTCCGGGAAGCCGCCGAAAGCGCCCCGCGTTTCGGCGACCGGCGTTCCTACCAGATGGCGCCCGACGCCGCGCCCGGTCAGGCGATGCGCGAAATCGCTCAGGATATCGCCGAAGGCGCCGACATTATCATGGTCAAGCCCGCGCTCGCCTATCTCGATATCATCCGTATGGCAAAGGATCAGTTCCCAGGAGTTCCCCTCGCGGCGTACAACGTCTCTGGAGAATATAGCATGACGAAAGCCGCCGCGCTCAACGGCTGGATCGACGAAAAGAGGATCGTGCTCGAATCGCTCGGCTCCATCCAGCGCGCCGGCGCCACGATTATTATCACCTACTGGGCGAAGGACGTCGCAAATTGGCTGCGGTGACCCGCGCTCCTTCCGCTTGATAAACGCCTTAAAAAAAGCGGCGCGCTCTCTGATCGGGAGCGCGCCGCTTTTCTTTAAGATTCGAGTTGTTACGCGACCGTTGTCATTCGGACTTTTTCAATGAGAGTTCCTTACCCTCGTCCGTTGCGGCAGAAACGGTCTGTGCGGACTTCTTCTCGGCGCGCTCTGTCACAAAACGGAAGAATTGCGCCAGTATAACCCCCGTCGCCATACATTCAAACGTATAGACGGCGCACATCAGCTGCGCGTCAGGAAGATCTTCAAAATAGATCTTCGCAAGCGTCGTGCCAAGACCCGCGTTCTGCATTCCGACTTCGATCGTCAGCGCGCGGCGCATTGCCGGCGTAATCCCCAGCGCCGTGCCGCCGAAGAAACCCGCAAGATATCCCATGACGTTCAAAATGACGATCGCGCAAAGGGGCGCGGCGGTGAGTTCGACGATCTTGCCTGAGTTGCTCGCTACGACGCTCGTGATAATCCAGATAATCACGATATTGGCAATGATCTCCGCAAACATCTCCGAACACTTCTGCCACCATTTAAAAAGACGCGAAAGCGTAAACCCCGCGACGACAGGAACAACGACCGTTAAAAGAAGATTCTGCATCATCTTGATAAAGTCGATGTTAAAGCTTTTCTCTTTGAAGAAGAACCAGAGGGTCGCCGGCACGACGAGCGGAGAAAGGAGCGTCGCGGACGTCGTGAGTCCGACAGAGTAACTGACGTTGCCGCGCGCTGTCAGGGTCAACACGTTTGAGGCCATCGCGCCGGGAACGCAACCAGCTATCATAATGCCGACAAAGTATCCGCCCTGAAGATTGAAGATCTTCGCGACGCAGAACGCCAGAAGAGGCATCGAAACATACTGCACAAACGTGCCGCCGACGACCTTCGGCCAGTTCTTAGCCACGCCCACAACCTCGTCAAAAGGCAGGAGCGAACCGACCGCCAGCATCGTCAGCGAGATGAGCGCCGCCATCTGATTTCCGTTGAGCGTAAACGGATCGAACGCGTCGGGTCCGAAAATCATTTTCCAGGACGTGCCCAGAAGGCAGAAAAGAATGAGCCAAAACAGGAGATACTTCGACAGAATACGTTTAAACAT
>CACYBR010000405.1 GCA_902772705.1 uncultured Planctomycetota bacterium | reverse complement strand
TGCAAGCCCGTTTGCCTTCCCAAGGTCTGCCTGCCCAAGATCTGCCTGCCCAAGGTTTCCTTCGGCTGCTGCGCTCCTTGCGCCGCTCCTTGCGGTCCGGCCCCTTGCGCCCCGATCGCTCCCTGCGCTCCGGCTTGCGCCAACTGAGTTCTGAGGGAACTTATCTGAGGTCGGAAGGCTTTTAGCTTCGACAATCAGAACATAATCTGAGAGCGCTTCCGTCTGACTTGATGGAGGCGCCTCTTTTTTTCCGCATTCGATCAGATTTCGATCTGATTGGATTTGACGCACTGGAAACGAACCTTGCGTCGATGTTACGGCGCGTTTCTTTCCAACAGAGACGTTCCGTATCCGTCGGGCCAGTCAACGAACCTCCCGACTCTCGATCGGCCCGGCTCGTACGCCGCGTTTTCGTCACAAGGGAAAGACCGTGAGACTCTTGAGTCTCGCGGTCTTTTTTTTCGGGAACCTCGTGCGCGCCGTTCGCACGCTGGCGCTTGTTCCAGATCGACGCTACCGCGAAGGGCGTCGCGGCGCGAACGGGACGCGAAACGACAAAAAAAGACCGCGGAGCGTTGGAGCTTCGCGGTCTTTTTTCAATACAATCGATCGTCCAGAGTCGTCTGCGCGAGCGACGATCACGCGTTCTTCTTCGCGAATTCGACCATGAAGTCGCGCAGCGCGACGACGCCTTCGCGAGGCATTGCGTTGTAGATGGAGGCGCGTTCGCCGCCGACGCTGCGATGACCGTTGAGGCTGACGAGATCGTAAGCCTTCGCCTCTTCCTGGAATTTCTTGTCGAGTTCTTCGCTCGGAAGGCGGAAGGAAACGTTCATGAAGGAGCGGTATTCCTTATTGGCGTGAACGCGGTAGAAGCCGTTGGAGGCGTCGATCGCGTCGTAGAGGAGCTTCGCCTTTTCGAGGTTCTTCTCGTACATCGCCTGAAGACCGCCCTGTTCCTTGAGCCAATCGGTGACGAGCTTCATGATGTAAATGCCGAACGTGGGAGGCGTGTTGAGCATCGAGTCTTTTTCGGCGAGTTTCTTATAGGAGAACATTGACGGAAGATCGTCGCCGCTCATTTCGACGAAGTCGTCGCGCATGATCACGAGCGTGACGCCCGCGGGACCGGCGTTCTTCTGCGCGCACGCGTAGAGAATTCCGTACTTTTCCATATTGACCGGTCGGCTGAAGATTTCGCTCGACGCGTCGCACACGAGCGGGAGGTCGACGTTCGGTTCCTTCTGGAACTGGACGCCTTCAATCGTTTCGTTCGCGCAGATGTAGCAGTATGCCGCGCCCGGCGTTGTGCGCAGTTCTTCGTCCTTAGGCTTGCGGACGTAGCCCTCTTCTTTATCGTCGAAGATGACGTTGATTTTGCCCTGCGTCTTCGCTTCCGACGCCGCCTTCTTGCTCCAGTTGCCGGTCACGACGTAGTCGGCGGAGACCTCGCGATTGCGGATGATATTCATCGGGATCATGGCGAACTGAGTGAGCGCGCCGCCCTGAAGGAACATGATCTTGTAGTTTTCCGGAACGTTGAGAAGTTCGCGGACGTTGGCTTTCGTCTGAGCAAGAATCTCGCCGAACTGCTTGGAACGGTGGCTAATCTCAAGGATAGAGGCGCCGCATCCGGGCAGACACAGGAGTTCTTCCTGAGCTTTTTTCAAAACGGGAAGCGGCAGCACAGCGGGCCCGGCGGAGAAATTGTACTTGCGTTCTGACATCGAATTTCCTTTCGCGTCTTGCGATGAAATTAAGGTGTTTAGCGGGCTGGCGAACATCGTTAAGCCCAGTTCGGGACGTGGTCCGTCCCGGTTGTAATCTTTCATGCATTATAACGTTGAATCCTCTTTGAGACAGGGGGCGGCGAAGAGAACGCGCGCGAGCGTCTCGCCCCTGTTCTAAACGTCATATTATTCGGCGTTTGTTCGACAGGAATTTGCCGTTATTATTTTCGGGAACAATCATGCTGATTTTTTTGAAAAAAACGCCGTTTCTATTGACAATAGACGCTTTTATATATAGATTCTATTATCACGCCCTGTTTTTTCAGAGGCGTCCTTACGCGGCGTTTCGTCGCCTGTTTGTGATTTTAGGTCGAGCCCTTGCGAAGCGCGTCGCACGCAAGAGCCTGGCGCTGTTCCATCCTCATTTTTTCCGGATGCGATAAAATGATCGAAGCGATTAAGGTCAATCCCAATTCATTGTCTCGCGACCTCGACCTGCCAGTGGAAAAGGTCGAGGCCGTCGTTGCTCTCCTCGAAGAAGGCTATTCGGCGCCCTTTATTCTCCGTTATCGAAAGGATCAAACGGCGCTTCTCGATGAAGACCAGATCGTCAAGATTGCCGTCGCGTACGAGAAACAGCGCAAGTTCGCCGACCGCAAGTACTCCTATCTCAAGACGCTCGAAAGTCAGCAGAAGCTCACGCCTGAACTCGAAAAGCTCATTATCGAGACGCGTTCTCCCCACCGGCTTGACGACGTTTACCTCCCCTTCAAGTCGAAGAGCGAACCGATTCCGCAGGCCGCGCGCGCCAAAGGGCTTGAGCCGCTCGCTCAGGCGATCCTGACCGCCGCGGACGACTCGGTCGCGCTTGAGGAGCTCGCCGCGCCGTACGTCGCCGCTGACAAGGGCGTCGCAAGCGTTCAGGACGCGCTCCAGGGAGCCGCCGACATAATTGCCGAGGAGTTCTCCGAAGTCTTTGATCTTCGTCAGAGCGTTCGCGGTTTTATCCTCCATTCCGCGCGCGTCGTTTCCAAACGCGCCGCAGCCCCCTCGGCTGAACCGGTCGCGACCCCCGAGTCGGCAGCGACCTCCGAGCCGGCAGCGACCCCCGAGCCGACCGCGACCCCCGAACCGACCGCGACCCCCGAGCCGGTCGCGACGCCTGAGCCGGTCGCCGCGACGTCTGAAACTCCCGCGAGTTCCGAAGAGACCGCCCCTGCGGATCCCGTTCCGCCGGTTGTCGAAGCGAAAGACGAAAAGAAAAAGAGCGACGATTCACGTTCTCAGCAGCTCGATCGCCTTTACGCCGATTACTACGACGCGACCTTTGAACTCCGCCGGCTGACGCGCGATCAGATCCAGACGCTTAACCGAGGCGTGAGCTCCCGGGTCCTCGACGTGCAGCTTCAGCTCGATCATGACAAGCTCGTCGAGCTCGCGAAGGAAACGCTCCTTCCTCAGGGCCGCGCCTATGCCGAATACCTGACGCCGATCGTGAACGTCGCGCTCGACTCCTACCTGGTTCCCTCGCTCGAACTTGAGACGCGGCGCGAGCTTGTCGACGGCGCTCTTGAGCAGGCGTTGGACAACGTCTGCGCGTCCCTCTACAACAAGCTTATGCAGCGACCGATTCCGAATCGCCGCGTTTTAGCCGTCGACTGCGCGTATCGCAACACGTGCAAGGTCGTCGCGCTTGACGAAAACGGCGCGTTTCTGGAAGCCGATTCCATCTGTCTGCGAGGCTCGGAAGAACGCGTTTCCGCGTCCGCCGAAAAGCTGGTCGAACTCGTCAACAAGCATAATCTGAGCGTGTTCGCGCTCCGGTCCGGTTCCGGTCGCATCAAGACGGTCGACTCCTTTTTCGCAAAGCTCATCACGGAGAAGTTCGCCGATAAGGACGTCGTCTACATCGACGTGAACGACGCCGGACTTGACTCCTACGCCGCGAGCGCGCTGGCGCAGGAAGAGCTGCCCGAGCACGACACGCTCACGCGCTGCGCGATTTCGCTCGGGCGCCGGCTCATCAATCCTCTCAGCGAGTACGTCAAGGTCGCGCCGGAATACCTCTGCGACGATCCCTTCTGCCGCAAGCTGCGACTTAAGACGCTTCGCGACGTTCTGGGCAAGGTCGTCGCGCGCGCGGTCAACAGCGTAGGCGTCGACGTTAACGCCGCGTCGGAAGCGACGCTCAGCTTCGTCGTCGGCCTCACGCCTCTTTCCGTCAAGAATCTCGTCGAATTTCGCAAGGCGAACGGTCCGTTCCGCAGCCGCGAGCAGTTCAAGGAGGTCGACGGGATCTCCGACGCGACGTTCGCTCAGTGCGCGGGCTTCATGCGCGTCGTGGACGGCGACAATCCTCTCGACGCGACGTGGATTCATCCGGAGAGCTATGCGACGGCGACGGCGGTTCTTGAAAAGTTCGGCATGACGGTCGAGGATCTGCGCGTTGCGGACAAGCGCGCCGAGCTTGGCGAAAAGACGAAGAGCGCGAATCTCAAAGAGCTCGCGACCGAGCTTGGGGTCGGTCCGCGGCTGCTCGCCGATATCGTCGCGGAGCTCGTGACGCCGGGCAGGGACGTCCGCGAGTCGCGTGAGTTCCCGATCTTTAAGAGGAGTCTCGTCAAGCTTGAGGATCTCAAGCCGGGCATGGAGCTTACCGGCGTCGTTTCGCGCGTCGTCGAATATGGCGCGTTTATTGATTTCGGCGCCACGACCTCGGGCATGGCGCACGTGAGTCGTCTTAGCGCGTCGCACGTCCGGGACGCGCGTCAGGTAGTTTCGGTCGGTCAGACGCTCAAGGTCTGGATCGTTGACGTGGACCTTGCGCGCAATCGAGTCGGGCTTTCGGCGGTCGCGCCGTGCGCGGCGAACGATCGTCGTCCGCGCCGCGACGGCGAACGGCGGTTTACGCGCGGCGACTCGGAGTCGGC
>CACYBR010000404.1 GCA_902772705.1 uncultured Planctomycetota bacterium | reverse complement strand
CTTGACGAGGCACTGAGCGTCGACGCCGATTTGAAGACCTTTGAAAACGAAGGAGCGATCGAGTCGAGAGCGCTCGTTCCAAACCTGGTCAAGGAGCGTGAAGACGTCGCAGAGAAACTCGTAACGCCGCGCCATTTTACGAAGATCGACGACGCTTATGTTGGCGATATTCGGGTCTTTGCGATTGAGCGGCCAGAGGAAGAGACGGTCGGCTTCTTCGGCTTCTCTTTCGAGTTCTCTGTCTTTCGGCGAGACGTCAAGTTCGAAGTCGTAACCTCTGTCGGATTTCATAATCTCAATGCGCTCGGCGGACCAGCTGCATTGACGACTCAGAATATCGGCCTTGTCGGCGATTTCCTTAAACGACGCGTCGGGATTTTCCTCGTCGAAATGGTCTGGAACTTCGACGCGGCCGGGCTCGGTCGTCGGCGCGTAAACAGCCTCCGTTATCGTCTGAAGATCGGCAGGCTGCATCTCCGGGTGCGTCGCATGATAGAAGGTCGGTCTTTCGTCTTCCTCGATAAGGCGGATCTTGTTCTCGTCCAGAAGCTTGCGGAATTCGTCCCGATCGTCCAGGTACAGCCGATAGATTCCGGGATAGCGCCGATCCAGAATCTCGACCGCCTGCGCGGCGGGATAAGTCTTATTGGCTTCGAGCAGCAACGTTTCCAGTTCGCCGTTCCATTCTTCCGCGCTCGCTTTGAGATCTTCGTAAGGATCGTACTCGGTCGTTTGGCAAAGGGCGTCGATTTCGTCTTTCTGCAGCTGGGGCGCCGCGACGCGCGCGCCGATCTCGTCAACCGGCTTGATCGTCGGTTGTTTCAACGATCCTTCTCCTTTTTCATTTGCGCGTTCGCTCCATGAAACGCGTCTGAGCTGAGAAGGATTGACTCCCGCCTTGTTGAGAAGATCGTTCGTTTCAAGAATTCCTTCGACGTTATGAAGGAACTTCTCGCCGTCTTCGAGCTTTTCATTCGTCAGCAGAACACGACGCGTTTTGCCCGCGAGCAGCCGCAGAAACTGAATCGGCTCGCTCTCGCCGAGCGCAAAGACGAGCTCGTCCGGTTCTTCTGAAGAAACAATCGCGATCATGAGCGCGGCGGCGTGCATGTCTTCGTCGTCCGCCGGAACCGCTTCAAACCCGGCGCGTAAAAAATACGGAGCCGCTTCCGCGTGCGCGTCGGAAAGCGTGACGATCCTCCGCGTCGTTATGACGTCGCGGTCCGAAAGAGAGCTTTCAACAGCATGGAGCAGCGGCGCGATAGAATCAAGATCAAAGGGTTTGTCGAGAAGCTTGCCCGAGAGCACAAGGACGGCTTTTTCTTTCTGTTCTATTTTATTTGTCATCGTTCAAATTGTCACAATCATTAATAAAGCAATAAGGAACACGTCAAAACGCGATCGAACGCGCCGTCGCGCGGTCTTCCGACCGTCGAGAACGGCGTTCGCATTGACAAGAGAAAAATCGCGTCGACGTCGCGAATTGAGATTAGGAGTTTGCCGGCGCGTTATCGTGGCGCTTCGACGGACGCGAGAACGCGTTCGAGGAAGTTTTCGATCACGCGTCGCACCTCTTCGCGTCGGCTGTTCTTGGGCACGAGTCGGTGTGCGAGCACAGGAACGGCAAGGCGTTTGACGTCGTCGGGAACGACATAGTCGCGACCGTTGACGAGCGCGTAAGCGCGCAGCGCGCGAGCATAAGCGAGAGACGCGCGCGGACTTGCGCCGACGACGATCTCCGACGATTGACGCGTCGCCTCGACGACGTCGAGCATGTAGTCGGCGATTTCAGGATCGAGTCTCACTGCGTGGACCGCTTCCTGAATCTTGATCGCCTGTTCGGTCGTCATAACCGGTCTGAGCGCGTCGAGAGCGGAGCCGTCGCCATGCGCTTCGAGGATTGTGCGTTCCGCCTGCCGGTCGGGATAACCGATCGACTGGCGAATGAGGAACCGGTCGAGCTGGCTCTCCGGCAACGGATATGTTCCTTCGAACTCCACGGGATTCTCCGTGGCGACGACAAAGAACGGTCGCGGAAGCGCGTACGTTTGTCCTCCGGAGGAAACCTGCCGCTCGCTCATTGCTTCGAGAGTCGCGCTTTGAGTGCGAGGAGGGGTCCGGTTGACCTCGTCGGCGAGTATCACGTTGGCAAAGATAGGACCGGGCACAAACTGAAACGCCTGGGTCGACTGCTGATAGACGTCGCCGCCGACCACGTCGGAGGGCAGCAGGTCTGAAGTAAATTGAATACGAGAAAAGGTCGCGTCGAGGCTTTTTGCCAGCGCCTGTCCGAGCAGAGTTTTTCCCACGCCGGGCACGTCGTCGAGAAGAAGGTGTCCTTCCGAGAAGAAAGCGACAAGAGTTGTTTTAATTGCTTCTTCCTTACCTATAAAGACGCTTCCAATATTTTCCTGTAATTTTTTGATAGATTCGTGAATTGAGGCTAAATCGGACATATTTAATTCTCCCTTTCAGAGAATGATCTGATAAAAATCAAAAGCGAGCGAACAACCACGACGGACTCCGACCCTCTTGCTTGTCGATGAACCAGAGCCCCTCGTTATGATAGTAGTATACGCCTTGTGCGTTTTAATAACAACAAATTAAGAAAAGAAAACAGGGTAAATAGCGAAGAAATGACGATAAAAACTCTTGTTGTAACGAATATGATTAAAATGGGCGCGCCATGGGGTAGACAGAGGACGCCAGGAAAGCGCCGACGGACGCGCGTTGGCGCTTTCCCGGAGAGCGCGCGGCGTGTTATTTCGGGTCGCATTCCTGAGCGCGCGCGCTGAAATCATTGGCGGGGTCCCAGTCGAGCGGTTTGACGTCGGGGAACAGCTCCTTGAGCGCGTTGGCGAGCTTGACGCCGCGGCAGTCGACCTGAAGGACCTTGCCGTCGCGGTCGACGAGAATCATTTCCGGCACGCCGTTGATCGAATAATACTCGTAGAGCCCGTGATAGCCCGCTTCGACGGAGCGCTTTTGGGACGCGACCGGCCACGGTATTTCATTCTCTTTGACGAACCTGTCGAGCGCGTCGAGGTCCTGATCGACGCTATATCCGAGGATCTCGAAGCCCGCGTCATGATAACGCTCGTAAACCTCTTTAAGTCGCGGAATCTCCTTGCGACATGGTCCGCACCAGGTCGCCCAGACTTCCACGAGGCAAACCTTGCCGAGGAGTTCTTGGGGCTCGAATTTTTTCGTGTATTCTCCCTTTTCATCGGGAAAGAGCGCCTCAAAATAGAGCGTTCCACCGGGCAGTCTCGCGTAACGACGCAGTCCGCTCGTCTTCTGGATCGGCTTGACGAGCTTCGGCTCGCCGGAATTTTCAAAGGCGTCGCACAGCGCGTCGATCGCGTCCTCACCGAGTTCCCGGTCGTAGCTTCTGATCGTCAGAACGATCTGAAACGCTTCCTCGCCATATTCCGGCGCGAGCAGCGCCAGCGTAATCGCGTCGCCAACGAGCGAGACAAACTCTTTTTCGCGCTCTTCCGCAGGCCGCTGGATCGCGAACTGGAGCCGCAGGTTCATAAACTGCCGCGCGTATGCGAGGTAAATGTCTTTTGCGAGTTCGGATTTGTCGTTCGAGAACGTCTTGCTTGCGTCAGCGGCGCGCAAGACGAGCTCGTCGAAGCGTCGTCCTTCGAGCTTGCCCGACTTAAGGCTCTCCTGAAGAGCGAACGATCCGAGGATTCCCGCCATTTGCTTGTTGTAGCGGACGCGTTCCTCGTCGTCGAGCTCGGCGTCGAGAATCCGCTTTGTCGACTCATAGAAGGACTCGGCGGTTTGCCGCCAGAACTCGTCGGACGTCTTGACGTTGGCGGCGCCCCATTCTTCGAGCTCCTTCTGATACTGGACGAGCGCGTCCTTATCGTTGGAATCGGGCAGGGCGGGGGCGACGACGTGGGATTCCTGCGAGAAGGAGCGATTGTCGGCGCCGGAGACGATGGCAAGCGCGGCGAAAAGAAGAGCCGCCAGAACGAGCGTCTTGTGCATTTTGCGGTTCCTGTTGAATCATGCGGGGAATCGTGAAGGACTAGAACGGATTGTGGACGTCGAGCGAGCCCTCGGGGAACGGTTTGTCGCCCAGAACGCGGTACATAGGGCAGTTCGACTGCATATGGATCGGTAGTTCGCGATCGCGCCACATGATCATGGAGTCGTCGGGCAGTCGCCAGCCGTTGCGCTCGTAGAATTTCACGAGCGGTTCGCGGCAGAAGAGAATCGCGTAGGGATAGCCCAGCTTGCGCGACTCTTCGAGCGCAAGGTCGAGGAGCCTGACGGACAGCCCGGACTTTCGATACGGTAGATCGACGGAGACTCCCTGGACGCTCGCCACGGCGTAGCGCGCGTTCCATCCGGTCGTGATCGTGCGTTCAACAACAGCGACGTGACCCGCGATTTCGCCGTCAGGATCGGTCGCCAGGACGGTAAAAATCGGCTTGGCGTCGTGCCACGTTCTTTGAACGCGAAAAATCTCCTCCCAGTTGGGAAAAAGACGACAGAGGAACGCGCGGATCTTTCTATCGAGCGCTTCGTCGATTTGCGACTCTTT
>CACYBR010000403.1 GCA_902772705.1 uncultured Planctomycetota bacterium | reverse complement strand
CTCAATCCGCAGTACAAGGCCGGGGACGTTATGTTCATCGAAGACCATATCAATCTTCTGGGGACGAACCCTTTGATCGGTCCGAACGACGAGCGGCTCGGTCCTCGTTTTCCCGACATGCTCGAGCCATATTCGCACGAGTTGATCGAAAAGGCGCGTAAGGTCGCGCTTGAGAACGGGATTCAGACGCACACGGGGGTGTACGTCGCGGTTGCGGGCCCCAACTTCGAGACGCGCGCGGAATACCGTTTTCTGCGTGGAATTGGCGCCGACGTCGTCGGCATGTCGACCGTGCCGGAGGTTATCGTCGCGGTTCATTCGGGCATGAGGGTTTTGGGAATTTCCATCGTAACCGACATGGGGCTCCCGGACGTTCTTAAGCCTGTCAGTCTTGACGAAGTGATCGCAAACGCCAATAAGGCGGAAGCGAAGATGACTACGATTGTCGCGGGATTCATGAAGGCGCTCTGAGCGCGTTTCCGGATCGGAACAATAAACGAGGCGCTACGGACGGATTCCAAATTTCAGGTCCGTCCATCGAGAAGCCAGAAACAACACGAAACAAGCGTCGACCCGCGTTGCCGCGTTCGTTGGCGCGTTGATTTTTAACTGCGTTTGAAAGTTTAATTATGTCGGAAGAACAAGTATTTTCCAACGAAGCGTCGTCGCCGCAAGGCGCTGATTTCCCGCGCAACGAAGAACTCGTCATCCAACGTTGGCGCGAACTGAACGTGTATCAGGAATCGCTTAAACGTCGCCGCGCCAATAACAAGGGCTCGTTTGTCTTCTACGAAGGTCCTCCGACCGCCAACGGCGTTCCGCATCCGGGACACTGTCTGACGCGCGCAATGAAGGATCTCTATCCTCGTTACAAGACGATGAAGGGCTATTTCTGCGAGCGCAAAGCGGGCTGGGACACGCATGGACTTCCCGTCGAAGTCGAAGTGGGAAAAGAGCTTGTTAAGGAAGGCCTCATTTCCGAGAATTCCAAAGAAGAAATCGAAAAGTTTGGAATCGAGCCGTTTGTTCATCGTTGCATCGACAACGTTTTCCGCTACACTTCCCAGTGGGAAGAACTGACTGAACGCATTGGCTTCTGGGTCGACCTGCGCAACGCGTACGTCACCTATCACCGCTCGTTCGTCGAAAGCGTGTGGTTTGCGCTCAAGAATTTCTTTGACCGCGGGCTGCTCTATCAAGGCCATAAGATCGTATGGTGGTGGGCGCAGGGAGGCACCGCGCTCTCCTCCGGCGAAGTCGGTCAGGGCTACCGGCAGGTAGGCGACCCGAGCGTTTTTGTGCGATGTCCGATTGTCAACGAGACGGGCGACTCCAAATGGGACGCCGTCGACCTCCTTGTTTGGACCACGACCCCGTGGACTCTTCCGAGCAACCAGTTTGTCGCGGTTCATCCAGACCTCGAGTACTCCGCAGTCAAACTCGTGACAAAGGACGGAGTCGAGGACGATCGCGCCATGCTCGTCAATTCGAGCCTCGTCGAGACGGTCGCTTCCAAGATCAAAGCGAAGGCGAACGTCCTCTTTACCGTCAAGGGTTCCGAGCTGCTCGACATGCGTTACGTCCCGCCCTTCGACTGCTACTACAAGACGCAGGGCCAGCTCAAAGGGCGCCTTCGCGACGGCGGCGAGCTTTACCGCGCATGGCGCGTTATTTCCGCGACGTACGTTACGACGGAATCCGGAACGGGCCTCGTCCATCAGGCGGGCGCGTTTGGCGAAGACGACTTCAACTCCCTCGTCGAACAGCAGAAGCGTTTCGTCGACGGCGAAGCGCCCGAGATGCTCTGCGCGGTTGCGCCGAACGGCAAGTTCACGAGCGACTTCCCGGAGTTCGAAGGCCGTTGGGTCAAGGACGCCGATAAAGATATCATCCGCAATATGAAGGAGCGTGGGATCCTTTACTGGCAGGAGCAGTATCTGCACGACTATCCGTTCTGCTGGCGCGCTCCGAACGATCCGCTTATTCAGTATCCGCGTCGCAGCTGGTTCGTTCGCACGACGAAATTCGTCGACAAGATGCTCGCGAACAACGCCGAGATTAACTGGCGACCTGAACACATTAAGGACGGACGTTTTGGCAACTTCCTCGCTGGAAACGTCGACTGGGCGCTCTCGCGCGAACGTTACTGGGGCACGCCGTTGCCTGTGTGGGTCTGTGAAGAGACCGGCTATCAGGAAGCGATCGGCTCCTACGACGAACTCCTCGCCAAGCCCGGCGTAACCGGCGTTGAGGTTTGGGAAAACGCGCGCGACGCCGCCAAGGCGCAAAAGGGCTCCGAATGGTCCGCGAAGGACGACGAGCTCTGGGATCACCTTCGCGTTCATAAGCCGTATATCGACGCGGTCGCGTACGATTCGCCGAAGGCGCCCGGCAAAAAAATGCGTCGCGTTCCCGAAGTCATCGACTGCTGGTTCGATTCCGGTTCCATGCCCTTCGCGCAGTTTGGATATCCGCATGTTCCCGGCTCCAAAGAAGTCTTCGAAAAGAATTTTCCCGCCGATTTCATCAGCGAGGCCATCGATCAGACCCGAGGCTGGTTCTACTCTCAGGTTGCGATCTCCACGCTCCTGTTCGGCGACGAAGAGAACAGGAAGAAGCTCGGAATCGACCGCGATTTCCCACATCCTTTCAAGAACTGTATCGTTCTTGGACTTATGCTCGCCGAATGGTATGAAAACAGCGCGGATAAGCTCGATATCCGTCTGACGGAAAAGGACGCGCTCGAAGCGTTTGGCAAAGGGAAGTTCTTCAAGCGCGTTGGCAAAATGTCCAAATCGCTCAAGAATTATCGCCGTCCGAAGGAAATCTTCGACAAGTACGGCGCGGACGCGCTACGATGGTACTTCTTCGCGAATCAGGCGCCGTGGAACTCCATCGTCTACAGCGAGAATTCCATCAAGGACAGCATGCCCGAATTCATGCTGCGTCTGTGGAACGTCGTTTCCTTCTTCAAGGTCTATCAGAAGATCGACGGCTTTGCGCCGGAGAAAGAGATCGATCTTTCCGCCGCGAAGGCCGCCGGAGGAACGCTTACTCCCGACGTGCTGGCGACCGCGAAGTCGTTCCGACCGTATTCGCAGCGCGCCGAACTCGACCGCTGGATCATCGGCGAGCTCAACGCGACCGTGAAGTTCGTTGACGAACGCCTTGAGGCCTACGATCACTTTGCCGCCTGCGGTCGCGTGACCGAATTCGTCGACTCCCTGTCGAACTGGTACGTTCGCCGCAGTCGCGACCGCTTCTGGTCCGGCGTTAAGAACGAGGCCAAGTTTGACGCGTACTGGACGCTGTATGAATGTCTCGTTACGCTGTCGAAGCTGATCGCGCCCTTCGTTCCGTTCATTTCCGAGCGGATCTGGCTCCAGACGACGGAGAATTTCGGCGACGCGGCGCTCGCGAGCGTTCATTGGTGCGACTATCCCGTCGCGGACGAATCTGTCTGCGACCCGGCGCTGTCGCAGCGAATGGCCGACGTGCGCGAGATCGTCTCGCTGGGGCGCAACGCGCGTATGGGCGCGAAACTCAAGGTGCGTCAGCCTCTTTCGGGAGTCGAGGTCGTTCTTGCGGGAGACGGCGCCGCCGACGCGATTCGGGATTACGTCGAGCTCATTAAGGAGGAGCTCAACGTTAAAGACGTGAGATTTATCGAACGCGCGGATCAGTATGTTTCCTACGCGATTGTTCCAGACTTCAAGAAGCTGGGTCAGAAGCTTCGCGGTCAGTTGCCGCTCGTTAAGAAGGCGTTGGGCGAACTCGACGGGGCGGTCGCGAACGCCGAAATGACGTCGACGGGCAAGCTGACGGTCGCGCTGTCCGACGGCGCGTCGGTTGAGCTCACGCCCGACGAGGTACAGGTCCGTCTGCTGGCGAAGGAAGGCTTCGCCGCGGCTCAGGGCGCCAATTGCGTCGTCGTGCTTTCGACGGAGCTCACGCCCGAACTTATCTCGGAAGGCCTCGCGCGTGAACTCGTGCGCGCGATTCAGGATCGCCGTAAGGAGATCAATTGCGATTACGCGGATCGTATCGCGGTGGGCGTTGTGACCGACAGCGAGGCGATTCGCGACGCGGCGACACGTTACGCGGACTACGTCAAGGGCGAGACGCTTGCGGTCGAGCTTGGGTTTGAGCCGCTTTCCGGGGTCGACGCGTCAACGGTCAAGATAGACGGTTGCGCGGTTGCGGTTTACGTTCAGATTAAAAACGCCTGATGCGCCTACGGCGACGCGCGCGTCTGAGAGTCGCGCGCGTCGCGTTTCCCAGAACCCACTATTAACAGGAAAAAACCGTTATGTCGAAGAAGTTACGCCTTGCCGTGTTGATCTCCGGTCGAGGACGCACCCTCAAGAATCTCCTCGACGTGATCGACCGCGGCGAGCTTGACGCCGAGATTTGCGTCGTGATTGCGAGTTCCAAGAATTCTTCTGGACTTCAGTACGCCGAAAAGTACAACATTCCGATAGCCGTCGTCGAAAGCTCCGACTACGAAACGACGGAAGATTTCAGCGACGAAGTTTTCCGCCCATGTTTCGCCACCGGCGCCGATTACGTCGTAATGGCGGGCTATCTCAAGTACTTGCGCATTCCGCACGAGCTTAAAGATCGCGTTCTGAACATTCATCCGTCGCTGATACCTTCTTTTTGTGGAAAAGGGATGTACGGACGTCGCGTCCACGAACAGGTCCTCGCCGGCGGCGTTAAGGTCACAGGTTGCACGGTTCATTTCGTCGACAACGAGTACGACCACGGACCGATCATCGTCCAAAAATGGGTGGAAGTACGCGACGACGACACGATCGACTCCCTCAGCGATCGCGTTCTTTACGAGTGCGAGTTCAAGGCGTATCCCGAAGCGCTTCGCTACATCTCCGAGGGTCGCGTTCAGGTTGTCGATCTCCCCAATTCAGACAATCGCGTCGTTCATATTCTTCCCGAGTCGGAAGCGAAGTGATATTAAGCGAGTTGAGACGGCGGTGTTTTTCACGCCGCCGTCTCGAATTTTTCATAACCGTTAATTTCTGATAGGTTATGCAGTTTAAGTTTTTTAGATAATGAATTAGCTCTCATGGACGCTATACTATTTGCAGCCGAAGGCGCGCAACGCAACCTCTTCCCGCTAATTGCGACGGGTCTTTTCTTCATAATTCTTCTGGCAATCGCCGCGTGGGGGATGAAAAAGACGTCGAATACGAACGACTTTTTCCTCGGCGGTCGTACGCTTGGACCGTGGATTCTCGCGCTTTCCTATGGCGCGGCGTATTTTAGCGCGGTCGTGTTCATTGGATTTGCGGGAACCTACGGATGGCTTGTCTCCTTTAAATCCCTTTGGGTTGGTCTGATGAACGGGCTCGTAGGCAGTTTTGCCGCCTGGCTCGTTCTTGGCCGAGCGACGCGTAAGATGACGCGGCGACTCAACGCGTCGACGACGCCGGAGTTCTTTGCCCAGCGATACGGTTCGGACTTCATGAAGATCCTTGGGGCGATCGTAATATTCCTCTTCCTGCTTCCTTATTCCGCGTCCGTCTTTGCCGGGCTGACCTACCTTTTCAAGGAGGTCTTCGATATTTCAATGACGACGGCGTTGACGCTGATTACGGTAACGACGGGCGTCTATCTCGTCATAGGGGGTTATAAGGCGGCGGCGCGGATCGACTTCATTCAGGGTACGATCATGTTCTTTGGCTCGCTGTGCATGGTGTGGTTTGTCTTGTCGTATTTTTCCAAGGACTGCGGGAGCGTCAGCGGAGTCTTTGAGCGAGCGCTTGACAATTATCAGGCGCGTCTTGACGGGACGCTCAGCGCGGTGCAGTCCGAGCCTTTCAAGCCGATGCCGGGCTGGCTCTTCTGGTCGGTGGTATTTATGACGTCGATAGCGCCGTGGGGTCTTCCGCAGATGGTGCACAAATTTTACGCGATCAAGGACGAAAAGCAGATTTTCAAGGGCGCAGTCGTATGTTGCGTCTTTGCGTCGCTCATCGGATTGGCCGCGTACGGGATCGGCTCGCTTTCGCACCTTCTTCCGGCAGAAGTTCTTGAGACGACGCTCACGCCCGACGGTTCGTCAATCGACGTGAATAAGCTTGTTCCGACGATGCTGGTCAAGAGTCTTCCGTCGTGGTTCCTCGCGATCGTGCTGCTGCTTGTTCTTTCGGCGTCAATGTCGACGCTGTGCTCCCTCGCGCTTACGTCTTCCGCGGCGTTGAGTCTCGATCTTGTCAAGGGTTATGTCGCGCCGAAGGCGTCGGAGAAAGCGCATCTGGCGATTCTTCGCGTTTGCTGCGGAGTCTTTATCCTTTGCTCGTACCTGATAGCGCTTTTCAGTCCGTCGTGGATTGTGGCGCTCACCGCGCTGAGCTGGGGCGCGATCTGCGGCGGCTTCCTTGCGCCTTACGTCTATGGTCTCTTCTGGCGCGGCGTAACGAAGTCGGGCGCCGTCTGGGGGATGATCTCCGGGGTTGCGATATCCAACGCGATCTACTGGACGCTGTTCTTTGGTCAGAGTCCCGCGATCGCGAAAAAGTTCTCGCCAGTCACGGCGTCGGTCTCCATGCTGCTTCCGTTCCTTGTCGTTCCGCTCGTGAGCGCCGTAACGAAGAAGCTCGAGCCAGAACGTATCAAGCGCGCGTTTGAGGACGCCCCGGCGTCGGTCGAAGAAGGCGCGTCTGAAAAGTGATCCGCGCGTAGCGCGTTTCGTTTTGCCCAGAGACCTGCCGCGCCGGGTCTCTCTTTTGGTAAGAATCGGGCGCAGAGAGAAAAGACCTATTGCGCGCCGCTGTAAAAAGCGGGTATACTTTGGGAACGCCGCGTTTTTCATTCACTTCGTAAAGGAGCGTTGCGGAGGAAATGCGGTTTTTTCCCGAAAAACAATAAAAATGGAGCAACAGAGATCGCGTTGACGGCGACTATACGTATATAACGCCATAGCGATTGACGTCGCTCCTTTCGAACGCGCGAGGAGCAGATCAGAGCGCGAACATTTTTGAACGTAAAGGACGTCGAATGACAAAGTGTAACGACGGGCGAAACGCACGACGCGTGTCGCTCTCTCTTGTCCTCATCATAGCCGTTTCCGCGTTTTGCGCCGCCTGCGGCGCGGCGGACCCGAACGAAGACGGCGCGCTCGTTCCGACGACGCGCGATAAGCAGATTGCGATTAACTTCACGCGACTGCTGGAAACACGTCATGTTTCGAAGCTCAGGATCGACGAAACGATTTCTCAGCGAGGTTTTGAGCTTTTCCTCAAGGCGATCGATCCCACGAAGCTCTATTTCAATCAAAGCGACGTCGATCAGTTTGCCGCGCGTTATGCTAAAACGATGGCGCCGCAGGCGGAGAAGGGCGTCGTCACGCCGGCGTTCGAAATGTACAACGTCTACCTTCAGCGCGTGGACGAACGTTGCGCGCTTGCGGATAAGCTTCTGGCGGAAAACAAATTCGATTTTACCGTCGACGAAGAGTTTATTCGCGACAAGGATAAGCTGACGTATCCTAAAACGCAGGACGAGGTCGTCGACCGTATGCGTAAGAGGATAAAGTTCGAGCTCCTGTCGCTGGAAGCGGAGGAGCGCGACAAACAGAAGGAAGCCGAAGAGAAGGGCGATAAGGAAAGCGGCGCCGCAGATGGGGAAAAAGCGGCCCCTGCCGCGGCGGATCGACCCGACGATCCCATTTCCAAGCTTACGCGGCGTTATCACACGCTTCAGAAGCGACTTCATCAGACGTCCAACGACGATCTCCTCGAAATCTATCTTACTGCGATTGCCAACGCGTATGATCCGCACTCCACCTACATGTCGCCAAAGTCCTACGACAACTTCATGATTCAGATTGGTCTGAACCTCGAAGGCATTGGCGCGACCCTTCAGTGGGACGACGGCTATACGATCGTCAAGCGCATTGTTAAGGGCAGTCCTGCGGAAAAGCAGGGCGAGCTTAAGGAGGAGGACAAGATTGTCGGCGTCGGTCAGGGCGAAGACGGTCCCATTGAAGACGTCGTCGATATGAAACTCACGGACGTCGTCGACAAGATCCGCGGCAAGGGCGGGACCGTCGTTCGACTCCAGGTCGTCTCGCCCGACGGCAAGAAGAAGCTGATCTCGATCGTTCGTGAAAAGGTCGATCTTGAGGACAGCGCGGCTCAGTACGCGATCTTCGACCTCAAGCCGAACGGAGACGACGTCGAGTTTGTCGACGTTCCGAAGGATAAGAAGACGGAAAAGGTCGGCGTGCGCGTTGGCGTTATCGATCTTCCAAGCTTCTATCTCGATATGAAATCCAAGGGCGGCGCCGGCGGGCGTAGCGTTAGCGCGGACGTTCGCGCCATTCTCAAGACTTTCAACGACGAAGACGTCGACGCGTGCGTCGTCGATTTGCGCTACAACGGCGGCGGTTCGCTTCCGGAAGCGGTCTCGCTCACGGGATTGTTCATCACGACGGGCGCCGTCGTTCAGACGAAACCGTCAGAATTCGGCGATCGTCCACGCGCCCTCGCCGATCCTGATCCGGAAATCGTTTGGAGCAAGCCGCTGGTCGTTCTTACGAGCCGTCTGAGCGCGAGCGCAAGCGAGATTTTCGCCGGCGCGATTCGCGACTATCGGCGCGGTCTCATCGTCGGCGACGAAACGACGCACGGCAAAGGTTCCGTACAGTCGATGATGGAGCTTTCCAACGCGATCTTCGGCTCGCTCCTGATCAACAGGAACTCTTCGAATCTTGGCGCGGTCAAGCTCACGATTCAGGGCTACTACCTGCCCGCGGGCGAGTCTCCGCAGCTTCAGGGCGTTCGTTCCGACGTCGTTCTGCCGCAGTTCACAAGCGTTCTCGAAGATATTGCCGAGTCCGACCTCGATTATCCGCTTTCCTTTGAAAAGGTGGCGCCCGCGAATTACCCGATCTTCCCGAACGTCTCGCCCGACATTGTGAAGCAGGTCGCCGAGCGCTCTTCCGCGCGCGTGGCAGCGTCGAAGGATTTCCAGGAGGAGCTTGAAAAGATCCGTCTCTATAAAGAAAGCAAGCTTCGTAAGGCGACTCCGCTCAATCGCGAGAAGTATTTTGCCGAGCTCGATAAGCTCAACAGCAAGGAAGAGACCGATAAGATGGAGGAAAACGTGCTGGGAACCGGCGGAGTCGAGCGTGATTACTACCTCGACGAGGCGATGAAGATCACGAAGGATTATTCCGATATCCTCAACGTCAAGACGGCGCTCTGATCAGAGTCGGAACGCGTGAACCTGTGATTGTCCTATCCGCCGCGAAGCGATTTTCCACGTTTCGCGGCGTTTTTTGTTTGGAGGCGAGGATCATGAAATATACCATAGAGCTTGAGAGTCCTGATTACAGTTTCCACGCGACGCACTTTGTCGCGTTTCCGCAGCGCGGCGCCGAAGACGGCGCGCCATGGTACGGCGAACCGCCCCATGAGCATGATTTTTTTGTTTCCGCGAGGCTCTCGGGTCCGCTCGACGCCTCTGATTGCGTCGTCGATTTTATCGCCGCGCGTCGGGCGCTTCTGGACGTTCTCGCTCGCTGGAACAATCGTTTTCTCGTCGCGACGAACATGCCGTGCGTGAGCTATGTCGAGAAACCGACGGAAGACGCGCTCGAAATCCAATGGAAAGGGGCGCCGTCGCGCGCGACGTATACGACGCCCCTTTCTCGCGTCTTCTGGATTAACGCGTCCAACGCGTCCGCCGAAATTGTCGCCGGACTGATTCTGGTGGAATGGCTCGAAAGCCTCCCGATAGATTTTGCGCCCGGCGTTTACTCGGCGACGCTGCGTCTTGAGGAAACGTCAGGATTCTTTGCGGAAGCGTCGTTGTGACGTCGTGACGCCAAAACGCGGACGCGGCGCATTCCCGGCGTGCAAACCGCGACGCCATAGGAGGAGGGGAACTCTTGCGTCTGAGAGTCGCCGGGTATTTTTTCGCGTTTTCCGGAGTATTAACTTTCTGGCCTTCCTTCAGAAACGGTCCTAACTGGCGTCAGATATAGTATTCGAT
>CACYBR010000402.1 GCA_902772705.1 uncultured Planctomycetota bacterium | reverse complement strand
GTTTACCGGGCAGGTCGATATGCTCGTTAACTGCGCCGGCGCTAACGCGGGAACAAGCTTCCTTGACGTCGACGTCGAACAGTGGGACAAAATCATGGCGGTCAATCTTAAAGGAACGATGCTCGCCTGTCAGGTCTTTATCGAATCGATGCTTAAGAACAAGGACGGCGGCTCGATCCTCAATATAGGCAGCGTGAATTCCGCGCGACCTCTTTCGCGCGTTTTCGCATACGCCGCCAGCAAGGCGGGAGTCGTCAATCTTACACGCAATATCGCGCAGGAGTTCGGCGCGCAGGGAATTCGCTGCAACGCGTTGTGCCCTGGATTTTTCCCCGCTGAACAGAACCGTAAACTGCTCGACGCCAAGCGCGTTGAGAATATCATGAACGGCACCCCGATGCGTCGTTACGGCGAACCGAGCGAGCTCGTTGGCGCCGCGATTCTGCTCCTCTCCAAAAATGCCGGAAGCTATATTACCGGCTCTCCGGTCTATGTCGACGGCGGCTTTACCGCCAGCTGGTTCTGATTTCCCGGAAAAGTCAGGTTTAGGAGGCGCGCCGCGCGCTCTGACACGTCAAAGTATAAGTCGCGTCTGACGGAGCAATAAAAACGCGTCGTGAAGGGGTCTTCACGACGCGCTTTTTTTATCGGCGGATAACGACGCGATCAGAGGATTCCCTTTTCCTTGAGGCGTTTGACCATTCCGTCGTAGTCGATCGTTCGCTTTTCAGCTGGCTTAACGCGTTTTGGCGCGGCGCCGTCGTACTGATAATCGCGCCAGAGTTGTTCTTTCGTGAAATGGAACTGGTCAAAGTTTCGTTTCCACGCTCCCGTGTCTTTAAGCTTAGGGTCGAAATTGTTCGTGCCAAAGGAGAACTTCGCGCCCATTTCGAGCGCAAGTTTGACGAATTGCGGCTTCGGAAAGTTCGATTCCGCCTGAATCTCAAGCGCGACGCCTCCGTCGATCGCCGCCTGAATCAGCACGGCCATGCGCTCGCGCGTCCAGAGTTCGTCGTAGCGATCCGCGATAAAGTCGGGAAGCCACGTGACGTTCGCTAAAATGTCGATTGGTTCGGAAACAACCGTGAGATTGTGCCGATAGTAGCGTTCGAACCATTCGTCCTGATCGACGTCGTAATCCCTGGGAAGGAGCCAGAGACGCTCGTCGGAACCGTCGGGACGGCGCCCCATGATCATCGTGTCGGCGAGAACGTAATCCAGTCGCGCGTAAACCTTGGGATCGATAACCTTGTACCAGTCGCGATCGTTGACCTGAACGCCAATTTTGAGGCGTTCGTCTTCCGGAAGCGTCGCGTTGTATTCTTCGACGCCGGCGATGAACTGATCCAGTTTTTCATTCGTGTTGATGGGCCATTCGCGACCGTTGTTCTCCAGAACCCCCGACTTGACGCCGGTGAGCTTCGCGCGTTCGCGCGCCATTGCCGCCGTCATGCCTCCGCGAAGGTGGATATGGTAATCGCGAAGGTCGAGCGACGCGTCGAGCCACGGCGCATAATTGGCGAACGCCGTTTCGTCGCCCTGAGGTTGGGTGAGCGCGGTTTCCTGCCCTGAGGCGAAATTGGTAAGAAATACGCAAAGCGTCGCCACAACGCCCAGCGCGGATATTTTGTCGCTTAACACGATCTGCTCCTGATTAACGAAAGGATTGAGCGCGGACTATTGCGCCAGTCGCCAGTCCTGAATTCTTATTTCGATCTGCTGAATGAAGTCGTTGTATGCGAGCGTATACGCAAGGTCAAACTTCGCGAGCGCGTTCTCCTCATGGAGCTTCATGAGCTCTTCGATCCAGTCGGGACGATTGAAACAAACCGCGCGGCGCGACGTCTGGTAATGACGGAATTTGGCCTGCAACACGGCGCCCTTGCCCCCCGCCGCTCTGACGCTTTCGAGCGTGACCCCGTACGTCGCGAGGACCGGACGCGGATTCTCCGCGCCAAACGGCGCGAGCTTCTCAAGCTCCTGATACGTCGCGTGCGAAATGGCGGCGAACGGCAACTCCGCGTCTATAAAGAGATGCGGCACGTAATCGGTCGCCGCGAAATGATTCTCTACGTAGTCGCAGAACGCCTCGCGGAACGCCGCGACATTCGCTTCTTTAATACCAAGTCCGGCGGCTCCCGCGTGTCCGCCGAAACGGACAAGATACTGCGAACATGCTTCGAGCGCGTCGTACATGTTGAACGCGCTGTCGGGAACGCCTCGCGCCGAGCCCGGGTTCGAGTTCGGGTCGCGAAGCGAGATCATGATGGTGGGACGATAGAAGCGTTCGGCGAGTCTGCCCGCGACGACTCCTATGACGCCTGGATGCCAGTCGGGACTCGCCAGAACGAACGCGGGCGCGTCGCTGTATTTCTCCTCGATTGTCTTGAGCGCGTCGGCCATGATACGACGCTCGATCTTCTGGCGCGTCTGATTGAGCTCGTTGATATACGGCGCAAGTTCACGCGCGCGCGCCGGACGATCCGTAATGAGCAGTTCGACCCCGAGACTTGCAAGTCCCATCTGTCCCGCGGCGGCGAGTTGATGCGGTCTCGCCAGCAGCGTTTTGCCTCGCATCCAATTCGTTTCGTCCTCTGCGTCCTGGAGCGTGCTTTCGTTAAGGACTTCGCGCCCCGCGGCGTTCAGACGCGGCGCGATCGTGAAGCTGACGTCGTCGCTGGTGAGTTTGCGCTGTTTGAACGACGAGCATTCCAGCAGAAACTGCACGCCCAGCGGCATGTGATCGACCAGAGAATGATCGAGCGCGTAACGCACGAGCGTGCGGTTTTCATCCTGAAGCGGCATGACGTCGGCGATTGTTCCCAGCGCGGCAAGACCAATGGCGCCGAGCAAATATTCGCGCATTGCGGGCGTCGTTCGGACTCCGTCGGGGCCCATTTCTACGCCAAGTTGCCACGCGAGCTTGAACGCGACGAACGCCCCGCAGATTTCTGGAAACGGGTAGGGCGCGACGCCGTCGAGTTCCAGCTTGGGATGCACGATCGCCGCCGCTTCCGGAAGGCGCTGACGTTTCGTATTGTCGTCTACGAGCGGAGTATGATGGTCCGTTACGACCATGTCGAGCCCGATCGATTTGGCGTACGCGATTTCTGCGAAGCTGGTGATTCCGCAGTCGACCGTTACGACAACTGCGGCGTGCTCGTCCTCCTTGAAAAGCCTGAGCGCTTCGCAGTTGAGCCCGTAACCTTCTTCAAGTCGGTTGGGAACGTAGTAGATACAGTCTCCTCCGCAGACGCGTATTCCCTGAAGGAGCACGGCGGTTGCGGTCATGCCGTCGACGTCATAGTCGCCGTAGACGACGATCTTTTTTTGCGCGCGGATCGCATCGGCCAGAAACACGGCGGCTTCTTTACATCCCGGGAGTCGCGTGGGATTGTGAAGACCGCGCGAAAGACTTGGCGGCGCCAGAAACGAAACGAGCTTGTCTGGCTCGGTTATTCCGCGACCAGCAAGCGTCTGCGCGACAATCGGCGAAATCTTGGTCTGCTGCGACAGCCGCTTGACGAGGTCCGGGTCGTACGGGCGAGGGATCCAAACCTTTGATTGTTTTTCCTGAACCATAATGATCGCGTCTTCGTTAACGTTACAACGGTCGGCGCGTGCGCGCCGGTCGACCATGACGCGCGGCTGTTTGCGCCAGAACGTTTTTCATTTTCCTCAAGCGGTTCGTCCGCCGCCTATACTCAACTTCTACACAGCTCGTATTGTACTCGTTTGAAGAGGTTCGCGTCAAGAGAACGAACGTTTTTTTTCGGTTTTTACGGCGCGTTTGACACACGGTTTTTCCAGAGTTTTGCACGCGCCGCATAACTGTTGAACGCGATTGAAACGCATGAAAGATTTTTGGCTTAAATGCGGAGTTTCTGCTTGTTCACCCCCTCTTTCAACTTTCCAAATTGAGTTTTTTTGGTAAATTGATGGCAGGCGGGAGCGTGTACGCTCCTCGAAACCGACGCGTAACTTCGTTAAACAATTCGACGAAGTCTCTGGGGACGCAATCCTGACGACGCTCTTATTATCAGCTCGCTGAACATATTAGAAGATAAGGAGGAAGCGATGCGCGACGACGCCATGCATATTCTTTTTGCGACAAGCGAAGCGACTCCCTGGTCCAAGACCGGCGGGTTGGCCGACGTATGCAGCGCGCTTCCTAAAGCGCTCGATCGACTTGGACGACATGTTACGATCGTCACTCCGTATTACCGATGCGTCCGCAACTGGTTCCTTTCCCACGAGGGCAAAGAGCCGGAGGCGCTGTATGGCGTAACCCTTGGCGTTCCGATCGCGCGTGAAGTTCGCAAGGCGGGCGTTCGTAAAACGACCATGCCCGGCACAAACGTCGTCGTTTATTTCATTGAGCACAACGACTATTTCGACCGCGACGGAATCTATAACTATCAGGGAGTCGATTTCAAGGACAACTGCGACCGCTATGCGTTCTTCAGTCGCATCGTGCTCGAACTGATTGCGCGGCTTGAGCCCGACGTCGACGTCGTCCACGTCAACGACTGGCAGACCGCGCTTGTTCCCGTTTACCTCGATTCTCTCTATCGTTCGTGTTCGCGATTCGACGGAGGTTCCCTTTTCGGCGGCTCCGTTCGTCCACGACTCAGCGTCGCCGGTTCGGGCGTTTCCTCTTCGACGTTCGACCGAATTCGCACTGTGCTGACGATCCACAACCTTCGTCATCAGGGACGGTTCTGGCGCGGCGCCATGGATCGCATCGGGCTCGATTGGAGTCTCTTTACTTTTGATAAGATGGAGTTCTACGGTCAGCTCAATCTCCTCAAGTCTGGAGTCGTCTTTGCGGACGCGATTACGACAGTCAGTCCTCGTTACGCCGAGGAGATTCAGACCGAAGCCTTTGGCGAAAAGCTTCAGGGGGTGCTTTCGGGACGTTCCTCCGACCTTGTCGGGATCCTGAACGGGGTCGATTTGGACGAATGGAATCCCTCGAAGGACAAATACCTTCCCGCGAGATACGACGTCTCGTCGTTCAAGGAAGGGAAAGCGCAATGCAAGAAAGCGCTTCAGGAAGAGCTCAATCTCAATGTCGATCCGTCGACGCCGCTGCTTGGCGTCGTGAGTCG
>CACYBR010000401.1 GCA_902772705.1 uncultured Planctomycetota bacterium | reverse complement strand
GGAACCTCGAAGGCGTACAACGTTGTCTCCAGCCTGAAAGCGTGGGGAAACTACGACGCGACTTTCTACGTTTACGACGATACGAAGCCTCTCTTTACCGACCCCGAACATTACGATTTCACGTTGCCAGAAGACTCTCAGGCGTTCAATAAGGGCGACGACGTCTTCGTTAGCGTCAAGACAGATATCGACGGAAACTGGCGCGTCATGGGCGAAGAAGTCGATCTGGGCGCCTGCGAACGACTTGTCCCCGAACGCGTTTCCACGATCGTCGATTCCCTTGACGACACGATCGATCATTTCGACGGCGTCGTTACGTTGCGTGAAGCGATTGCCGATTACTCTGAAGACGGCGACATGATTACGTTCAATCCCTTTCTGGCGGGTGGAACAATTCTACTCGGGGGAACCGAACTCCCAATCGTTAAATCGCTGACGATCGACGCGTCCGCGCTTCATAACGCCGGAGCGCCGGGGCTGATAATCGACGCGAACGGTCTGTCACGTATTTTCAACGTCGCCCCGGACGCTTCGCTCGCGATCGACGGTCTCAAGCTGACCGGCGGATACGCGGAAGAAGGGGGCGCGATTTACGCTTCTGAAAACACGGTCCTGACAATCGAAAACTCGGCGATCTGCGGAAACGAAGCGCTCGTTGGCGGCGGCGTAGCCGCATACGCGTCCGCGACGATTGATCATTCGAGGATTGACGACAATTACGCCGAATTCGGCGGCGGCGTCTACATCATGGGCGACGCGCTTTTCTCTTTGACGATCAATAACACGACGATTTGTGGAAACGAAGCCGTTTTCTACGGCGGCGCCGTCTATTCAGAAGGCGCCAATGTCACGCTTTACAGTTCGACAATCTCTATGAACGCCTCGACAGGTTCAGGCGCAATCCACATCTTCTCGGACGAAGAAGGCGTTTCTCTGAATCTTTACAATTCAATCGTCGCCGAAAACGACAGCGACGACGTCTTCCTCGAAGCCTATCCGCAGGCTTATGCATATGGGGTTCTAAGCGGTTTCGCAGAATGGTCTAACGACGATGGCGCTTATCTTTACGTCGCCGACGCGCCGCTCTTCTCGGACGCGGAAAACGGAGATTACACTCTGGCAGACAACTCGCAGGCGCTCAATCTTGGCGTCGACGACTACATAACCTCAGACGTCGACGTCGCAGACTCTGCGCGCGTCGCCAACGGCGCCGTCGATCTGGGCGCGTACGAAAAGTCCACGATCTGTGTCGCATACGACGCGAGTACGGACCAGACGTCGCTGAGTTGGTCCGCTCTTGCTGACGCCGCGTCGTACCTTGTCGAAATAAGCGCCGACGGAGGCTTCAGTTGGGAGCCCGTCGTCCAGGAAACGGACGCGACCTCGACGATTCTCGAAGGTCTCCTGAAGGGACAGACTTACGCGCTCCGCGTCACGGGTCTTAGCGAATCTGGCGAAGCGCTCGACGAGCTCCAAAGCACGACCTTTACTGCGACGACCGCCGACAATCTTGACGTCGCGTTTCTCTACAACGCCGACGAACGTCAGGCGACGCTCGCATGGAACGCGATTGAAGGGGCCGCAAGCTATCTGGTAACGCTCAGCAAATCGAACGGTTTCCGCTGGACCGTCTCCGCTGAAGGAATTGACGCGACTTCCGTTACGATCGACAACATCAAGGTCGGCGTCTCGTATTCGTTCCGCGTCTACGGCGTCGCCGACGACGGCGCGCTCCTCCCAATCGTGGAAGAGGCGACGCTCGCGCCTATTCTCATTGACGGTTCCGTCAATCCTTGCGTCACGGTTGTCCCGGGTCCGGTCGGATCACAGGTCGTCGTTACGCTGTCTGGCGCCCCGAATTCTGCCGCCAGCGTAAGATGGTACTACATAACGGAAGACGGCGACGTTGAAATTGAGGAAGCCGCAGGTCTTCTCGAATATACGCTCACGAACACGACTTACGACGTCAGAATCGTTGCCGCGGGAATCGGCGATTCAGAAGGTTCCGATTCGGAACTGACCGTGGTCGACACAATCGAATTCAATTATAACGAGTTGTCCCGTCAGGCTCTCATGTCCTGGGCGCCAATCGACGGCGCTAAAAGTTATACCGTCAAAGAGTCGAAGAACGGCGGCGAAACCTGGTCGACAGTCGCGCGAACGCCAGACCCGTTCGTATTCGTCAACGGACTTTACGCGAGTAAAAACTATAGTTTTCAGGTCTATGGAATCGCCCAAAACGGCGCGTTGCTCTCGACAATTCAAGGCGCGACCTTTGCGCCGATCGCGATTACCGCGTCCGTCGCGCCCTGCGCTAATGGGAAAATAATCACCGTCGACGTCACGGGCGCCGACGACGCGACCGTCGAACTCAACTGGTATTACGTAACCGAGGACGGCGACGTTGAAATTGAAGAGGCGGCGGGATTGAGCCAATACACGACGACAAACACGCTGTACGACGTGAAAGTTGTCGCGACCGGAACCGGCGACTCCGCAGGCTCCAACGCGGAAGTCGTCGTTGTCGACTCGCTCGAATTCGATTACAGTCTCGCGACTCGTCAGGCAGTTGTTACGTGGGATGAAGTTGAGAACGCGGATAGTTATACCATTAAGATTACTAAAGACGGCGGCGCAACCTGGAAGACAATCGGCAGAGGTCTTACGGACCGGTCCGTCGCCGTCAACGGATTGTACGCGAGCAGGAGCTACAGTTTTCAGGTCTATGGCGTCGCGAAGTCTGGCGCGTTCCTTCCAACGGTCCAGACGGGAACCTTCGCGCCGATCTCAACCAGTTCGACCGTATGCTCCTCTTCGACGAGCAGAACAGTCACGACGTCCATCATAGGAGCGGACAACGCGGAAGCCTTTCTTAGATGGTACTTCATTACGGAAGACGGCGACGTCGAGATTGAAGAGGCCGCTGGGTTGACCTCGTATACGACGGACAACATGGAAAACGATCTCAAGATCGTCGCGACTGGAACCGGCGTTTCGAGGGGCTCGATCGCCGAAACGCTCGTTGTCGACACGCTTTCAGTCCGTTTCGATCCCTCAACGCACGAAGCCGCGCTAACATGGAACGAAAATGAAGGCTCGACAAGCTATTCTGTGATGATTAGCAAGGACGACGGCGCGACCTGGTCGACTTATTTAACTGGTCTTGAGGAAACGTCGGCGGTCGTTAAGGGCGTTTACGTCGGTAAAAGTTATTGCTTTCAGATAAAGAACAACGGGTCGGAAATCGCCGTCGTTCAGGGCGTGACCTTCGCGCCCATCTCTATTGACGCCGTCGCAATTTCCGACTCCTCTGGTCAGACGATCACGGCGTCAATTACAGGATCCAGCAACACGTCCGCCGACATTAAGTGGTATTACGTGACCGAGGACGGCGACGTCGAAATCGAAGAAGCCGAAGGAGCGACCGAGTATTCTGTCGGCAGATTCGAACACGACGTCCGAATCGTCGCCACGGGAACCGGCAATTCAAAAGGTTCCGACGCGAGCGCGCTATTCTCCAATACGCTCTCCGTGAACTACGACCCTGTAACGAGGCGCGCGGCGCTGAACTGGAACGCCGTCGAGAACGCGACGAGCTATACCGTAAAAATCAGAAAGAACGGCGAACCAAAATGGTCGACTGCCAAAAAGATTAACGCCGACGATTTTGAAGCGGCTGTTGAAGCAGGGACGTCGCCGGCGATTCTCAATGGATTTTATACGAATAAAAGCTACGACCTGATCGTCGTCGCTAACGGCGTTCCTGTCGCAACGATTCAAAAGGCGACGATCGCGCCCATCGCAATTGCGCCGACCGTATACTCCACTATGGGCGAGAGAACTATTTCGGTCGGTCTTTCCGGCGCCGACAACGCTTCCGCCGATATTCGATGGTATTATGTAACCGAGGATGGCGACGTTGAAATCGAAGAGGCGACGGGTCTTCTCGAATACGCGCCCGACGACTCGAACCGCGACGTC
>CACYBR010000400.1 GCA_902772705.1 uncultured Planctomycetota bacterium | reverse complement strand
GAAAACCAGTATCTGCGTATCTGGCGTCAGAAGAAGCTGCTCGACACGCTTATGTCTGTCGAACGCGCTCACGTTCCGGTCTCCGACGAGCCGCCTATCACGTATCCTGATCCTGAAGTCTGGAACGCCATGACGAAGGTTCGTAAGGAGAAGTACGGCAAGACGAACCTCACCGGTTCTGCCGAAGAACAACGTATCGCCAACGCGCTCGACCTCAAGGTCGACGTCAACGGCGGCGAAGATTCCGACCTCACCCTTGCCGACTGGATCGAAGAAGTTAAACGTACGCTCCGAGAACAGGGACAGGATATCAACATCGTCTTCGATACGGTCAATATGGAAGAGGCCGCCGGTCCCGCCTCCTCGCTCAATATTAACGAGAACCTCTCCAACATTACGCTGCGCAAGGCGCTCAAGATCGTCCTTCGTCCTCACGAACTCGACTTCTGCATCCTTGACGACGCGCTCTTCATTACGACTCAGGACGAGATCAAGAACAATCCTGAAATCTCGACCTCGCTCCAGCTCTACTCGGTCGGCGACCTTATCATGCAACCCAACCAGATGGGCGCCTACGGCGGCATGATGGGCGGCGGCATGGGCGGCATGGGCGGCATGGGCGGCATGATGGGCGGCATGGGCGGCTTCGGCGGCGGCATGGGCGGCATGATGGGCGGCATGGGCGGTCGTATGGGCGGCATGGGCGGCATGATGAGCGTGCCTTCCGCTGGACGTCCTGCCGCGAAAGCCGGCGCCGCAAACGACGCGATCCTCCAGAACTTCCTCGACGCTCCGGCCGCGCCTGCGGCTGGCGCTGGCGCTGGCGCCGGGCTCTTTGCCGTTCCTTCCAAGTCGAACAAGGCTGCGACCGCGACTGGTTCGCTCGCTCAGGCGCCGGTTGACCTCAACGCCAAGTGGGACGCCTGGTTTAAGGCGAACGCCCCCAAGTCGGAAGATCAGGAAGCGCGCGATAAATTCGCCGGCGAGCTTGTCAGTCAGGCTCAGAAGTTGATTGACTCCGATCCGGCGTCCGCGTCCGCGTTCATTCGTTCCGCGCTGCGTAACGATTTCGCCTCCGAATGGATGTACGAAGCTCTGGCGGTCGCGCTCATCAAATCAAACGCGCCTCAGAAGGAAGTTGAAACCGCGATCCTCTCGATCGCCGACTTCAACGACAATCCGCTCGTTATCATGGGGCTCGCGGCTTACCTTGAAAAGGTCGGCTCCCGCGAGCGCGCGCTCAAGATCTACCGCGACGTCTCCCGCGTCGCTCCGACTCGTCCTGAGCCCTATGTTCGGGGACTTGGACTTGCTCGCGAGCTCAACGACGAAGACGCGCTCAAGTGGGTCGCCGTCGGCGCCGCGTCTATCGTCTGGGACGGCAAGCTCGTCGAAGACGTTCAGAAGCCCTGCGAAGAGATCGCTCTTGACCTCCTTGAAAAAATGAAGGAGGAAGGCCGCGACGAAGAGGCGAAAGCGTTTGAAAAGCAGCTCAACGACGCGCGCGTTCGCGACGTCTACGTTGAAATCTCCTGGGCTGGCGACGCCGAACTCGATCTGTCCGTTCAGGAACCGACGAGCGCCGTTTGCTGGTTCGCTCAGAAACGCACCGCCGCCGGCGGCGTCCTCACTGACGAGTCGATCGATCTGCGCAAGTCCTACGATGAAAATCGCAAGGGAATCCGCACTCGCGCCTACGTCTGCCCGATGGGCTTCAGCGGCGAGTATAACTTCCTCGTCACCAAGTCCTGGGGCGAAGTTGCTCAGAACAAGGTTACCGTCAAGATCATGACGAACGTTGGAACCGAAAACGAACATTCCGACGTTCAGGTCTTCGAGATGAAAGACGATGAAGCGCTCTTCTCCGTCGACCTCGTCGAAGGTCGTCGCAGCGAGGAAGTCAAGGAAGAAATCCTGACCGCCGCCGCCATGATGAATCATCTTCAGGTCCGCAACTCGAACGAGCTCATGAGACTCGCCAACGCTTACAAGAGCAACAAGGCGAGAAACGAGGCGCGCGAATCCAACACGCTCCAGACCAAGGTCAACGAGTACGCGTCCTCTTACAAGGCCGAGGAACAGACGACGAATGAAGCCGACGCGCCGCAGATCGCTTACGTGACTCCGGAACCCGGTTACTATCCGGTCATCGATTACCTCGATCTTGGCGCTGGTTTCACGACCTCCGCCGGTATCTCGGGCGACCGTCGTTACGTCCTTGTCGCGCCGATGCCGAACTTCTCGCAGCTGATCAAGATGTTCACCTACAACAGCGGCGACGGAAGCTCCGGCTCCAGCGGCGGATACGGCGGCAACAACAACAGCAACAATAACAACAGCTACGGCGGCAACAACCGTAACGGCGGCAACAATAATAACAACAGCTATGGCGGCAACAACCGTAACGGCGGCAACAACAGTTACGGCGGCGGCGGCAACCGCGGCGGCTATGGCGGCGGCGGCATGTTCTGATCCCTCCGTGATTACAGTTGACGACTTAACTTGAAGTCGATTTGATTCAGGGCTTCAGTCGTAGTTTGAGAAATGATAGAGGACGGCGTCTCAGGGCGGCGTCCTCTTTCATTTCTTGAATTGCTCTTGAGCGCGTTTCCGGCTCTTGCGTTGTAACCGTAGGGAGAAATGAGACGCTCTTCGAACAGCGGGGAGACGTCTGAGGCAGGACGCCGGAAACGAGGGTAGAAGGACGTTCGTCTTGCGCGAAGGCGTTCGTCCATTTTTTATTCGAGAAAGAAGGAAAAAACGGCTGATTAGACGCTGAGAAGATATATGAGGATCGCAACGCCCGCGCTTGTCAGACCGACGCACGCCTCGTACGGAATTAAACGGAACCGCTGGGAGATCGACATATAGGTCGCGTCCGCGGTCGCCAGGAAAAAGGAGCCGTGCGGCAACGAGTTGAGCGTCGTCGCGCCCGCGCTCGTCATTGTCGCCGCGTCGAGCATGGGAACGCCCTCGCGCGCGAGGATCTCCGAGAACGTTTGCGACGCGAGCGTCGCGCCCGCCGTCGTCGACCCGGTTGCCGCCGACAGCAGTATTCCTGAGAGGGGCGCTATCATGAAGGCGTGAATGTGCGCCGCGCTTAAAATGGCAACGAATTGTTCACGCAACGACGTCGCGCTTATGATTCCTGCAACCGTCCCTGTGCCAAGAAAGAGGATCGAGACCCCGAGAACCTTCGTCAATCCATATTTGGCCGCGTCGGACGTGTCGTGAAGGCGTCGCGTAACGAGCAGACACGCGATTCCACCCGCTGGAAGCGCAATTATCGGATCGATCGAGATTCCAAAGAGGGGACGCGCCGCCAATAATCCGAGCGTGACGAAAGGACCAAACGTCGCTTCAGCGAGCGTCGGAAGCGTGCCGGAGCAGTTTTCTACGTCAGATAGCCGAATGACATGGCCTCTTTTCCGTTTGGCAAGGAGAAGCGAAAGGGTTATCGTTACGAGCAACGCGGCAGCCGCCGGAACGACGCTGTGGAGCATAAGGGACGAAAGCTCAACTTTAAAGAATTGCGCCGTCGCTATCACGCTCGGATTGGGCGAAACGATATTGCCCGCCTTGCCGCCGCCAAGCAGCGCCATCAGCACGCATTCTTTGTTGAGATTCGCTTTGCGCCCGACCGCCAGCGCTACGGGCGCGACCGTTATGAGCGCTATGTCTACAAAGACGCCCGCCACGCACAACAGCGCCGCGGCGATCGCAATCGCGGGTATCGCGCGTCTG
>CACYBR010000399.1 GCA_902772705.1 uncultured Planctomycetota bacterium | reverse complement strand
CGGAGAACACTTTTCAGTAAAGGGAACAACCATGCAATACGAAAACGAATACGACCTCTCAAATCAATATGATCGCGGTCTCCAAGCCGTCGAGGCGAAGAGCTCCTTCATAACGCGGGTTTACACGAAGCTGGCGCTCTCGATACTGGCGCTCGCGGGAATTGAAGCGGCGGTCTTTGGAATCGTCGGAGCCGAAAAGATCCTGGCGTTTACCGAGAGCCACCTTTTGGCGATGGGATTGGTGTTTCTTGCGATGTGCGTCGCCGGTCCGTTCATCAGTAACGCGGTTCTTGCGTCGAATCCCTCGCGTCCGACGCAATACGGCCTGCTTGCGTTCAACATCCTGATCGAAGCGACGTTCCTCTTCCCGCTTCTGGCGGTCGCGGGTCTTTACTTCGGATCGGCGCTGATCTGGCAGGCGTGCGGGCTCACGGCGTCGCTCTTCATAGCGCTTTCGGCGGCGGTCTTCGTCACGCGGATCGACTTCTCGTTCCTTCGCTCGTTCCTGACGTTCTGCGGTTTCGCGGCGCTTATTCTCATCGCGGCGGCGTTGCTGTTTGGCTTCCACCTCGGAATGTGGTTTACGATCGCGGTTATCTTCCTGGCGTGCGGATATATTCTGTACGACACCTCGGTCATGATGCGTTACGCGGAACCTGACGACGATATCATTTGCACGATCAACCTTTTCACCTCCGTCATGACGCTCTTCTTCTACATCCTGCGTCTGCTCATGGAGCTCAACCGGAACTGACCGGCGTCGCGGCGAAAGAACGATAAAGCGATAAAAGGGACGTGAAGCGAGGCGGCTTTGCGTCTCTTTTTTTCACTTTGGCGCGCCGCAGACGTCGCACGAGGCGCGCGTTGCGGAGTAATCCGACTTTTATTCCTTTTCATCCCCTTGAAAAATCTCGCGCCAGCCATATAATTTCTAAGCTGTTTTATTGGATTCTCAGTTTTAGGACGCGACGTTTCTCCGCGAAGCAGCTCGCGCCCATTGGAATCCTGCGTCTTTCATGGCGCAAAGAGCGCGTCACTTTTAGGAGAGAGATTCGTTATGACGATCAACGCTGACTTCGACGTAAAGCAACTGGTGCTCGCTGGCGGAGCCTTTGGGCCACGTGAGATCGACCAGCTGCGCGAGAGCATTAGTCGCGATATGAAAAAATTCGACGAGCTCAAGGAAGCGGTCAACGAACTTAAGACGAAGGACGAAGACGAACTCAGCCCCGCCGTTCGCGTTAAGCTTGGCGTCTGCATGTTCCTCATTGGCGATTACGACGCCGCCTACGCGTCCCTCAAGAAGGGGGACGGCGGCGCGCTTACCCAGTTCTATTTCGCCAAACTCCACTTTGTCAAGGGCGAATTTGACGACGCTATTCGCGCGTACAACACCGCCCAGACCGCAGGATACAACAGCGACGAGTGTATTCTTGGCCGCGCCGAGGTCTATCGCGAAGCGGGAAAGCTCAACGAAAGCCTTCAGGAACTCGACAGTCTCTCGGGCGCCGTCGAGCAGACGGCGGAATATCTGTATCAGCGCGGGGCGACGGTCAACGCGATCGGCGGCAATCCTCAGGAAGCGATCGCGCTTTACGAACGCGCCGTGTCGGTGGACAAGGATCATCCAGGGGCGCTCTTCGGCCTTGCGCTTGAAAACGAACGACGCGGCAACGACCGCGAGGCGCTCGAATATTATCAGCGCGCGGTTCGTCATTTTCCGACAAACGTCGGCACGCTGATCAACCTCGGCGTTCTTTACGAGGACATGGAAATGTACGAGCTCGCGCAGCAGTGCTTCCAGCGCGTCCTCGATTCCTATCCGAACAACCCGAAAGCGCGACTGTTCCTCAAGGACGTCAAGGCGTCCAACGAGATGCATTACGACGAGGAAGAGCAGATGCGCCTGCGCGAGCTCGGCGTCAAGCTCAATCAGCCGATCTCCGACTTCGAGCTCTCGGTGCGCGCGCGAAACTGCCTGTCTCTGATGGGCGTCCAGACGCTGCGCGACCTCTGCAAGCTCACGGAACAGGAGCTCTTGTCGAGCAAAAACTTTGGGGAAACGAGCCTCGAAGAGATCAAACGCGTCCTTGCGGAAAAGAATCTCCGGCTCGGAATGTACTCCGCCGAAAAACAACGCGCAGACGCGAACGAGAACGCTCAGCTTACTCCGGAAGAACAGAGCGTTCTTCAGCGTCCTGTCAGCGACTTGAACCTCTCCGTCCGCGCGAGAAAGTGCATGAATCGCCTCGGAATCTCGACCCTCGGAGAACTCGTTTCGCGTTCTGCCGACGAACTCCTCGAAATCAAGAACTTCGGCGTTACGAGCCTCAAGGAGATCCGCGACAAGCTCGGCGAATTCAACATTCGCCTCAAGGGCGACTGATCGCCGACGACCGGCGGAACCCGGTCGTTACCGACGTACAGCGCGCGTCGCGTCCCCGGAACGCGTCGCGCGTTTTTTTATTGACCTGATACGACCAATAGTTCAAAAGTACAGCATGTCCCTTTTCCAGTACACGCTCCTTCATCAAGACGCGCAAACGTCCGCGCGGCGCGGAACCTTCGAGACCGCGCACGGGGTCGTCGACCTCCCAGTCTTCATGCCGGTCGGCACGCGAGGCTCGGTCAAGGGGGTCGAGATCAGCCAGCTTGAAGCGACCGGCTCGCAAATCGTTCTGGGCAACACGTACCATTTAATGTTACGTCCAGGCGCGGAAATCGTGCGAGAACTCGGCGGTCTTCACGAGTTCTGCGGATGGAAGAAGCCGATGCTCACCGACAGCGGAGGCTTTCAGCTCTTTTCGCTCGCGAAGATCAGAAAGATCACCGAAGAGGGCGCGGTGTTCCGTTCGCACATTGACGGACGCAAGATTGCGCTCACGCCGGAAGATTCGATCCGGATCCAGGAGGCGCTCGGGGCGGATATCGCGATGGCGTTCGATCATGTTATCGCGCTTCCGAACACGCGCGCGGCGATCGAAGACGCCATGTTTCGCACCCTTCGCTGGGCCAGGCGCAGCAGGGACGCGCACACGCGCGAGGATCAGGCGCTCTTCGGAATCGTTCAGGGAGGACTGGAGTACGATCTGCGCCAACGCTGCGCGGAGGAGCTCGCGGCGCTTGAACTGCCCGGTTACGCGATCGGCGGTCTGAGCGTTGGCGAGACGCCGCAGGAGATGTACGACTGCATCGACGCGGTCGTCCAGCACATGCCTGCGGATAAACCGCGGTATTTGATGGGCGTCGGTCGTCCGGAGGATCTCCTCGAAGGAATTAAACGCGGCGTGGATATGTTCGATTGCGTCATGCCGTCGCGCAACGGTCGCAACGCGATGGCGTTCACGGATCATGGTCCGATGCGACTGCGCAACGCGCGCTATGAACGCGATCCACGACCGCTCGAGGAGAACTGCCCCTGCCCCGCGTGTCGAAGAAGTCGCGCCTACGTTCGCCATCTGTTCGTTACCGGCGAGATGCTCGGCCCCATTCTCCTAACGATTCATAACATCACGTATTATCAGCGGCTGGTCGCCGGCGCGAGAAAAGCGATCGAAGAAGACCGGTATCAGGAGTATTACGCCGAGCGATTCGCGCAATGGCGGGAAGGCGTTCCAGACTGAACGCCGTAGATCAGAGTCTGAGGTTGAGGAGAGAACGATGCGTGCGCCGGAAACGTCGAAGCCGAAAACGCTGCGCTTTAACATTACGCCGCTCATTGACGTAACGTTCCTGCTCATTGTCTTCTTCGTCATGACCAGTCAGATGATCAACGACGAAGTGGCAATGGAACTGACGTTGCCTCGCGAAGCGTCTGGCGAAGCGATAGAAGAAGACGATAAGAACAAGATCGTCGTAAACGTCGAAAGCGCCGACGTCTTCTATTTCGGCGCAAAACGGGTCGACGTCGACGAGCTTCGTGAACGACTCCTGCGTGAGAAAGCGCGCGCGACGCGCGAGACGTCGGTCCGAATCCGCGCCAATCGGGACGTACCCTACGGCGCGATCGAGCCGATCCTGATTCTCTGCGCGCAGACAGGCTTTACGGACGTCTCTTTCGCCGTCGTAGAGAACT
>CACYBR010000398.1 GCA_902772705.1 uncultured Planctomycetota bacterium | reverse complement strand
CTTCGTATCGTCGTAAACGTAGAAAGTCGCGTCGTAGTTTCCCCACGCTTTCAGGCTGGAGACAACGTTGTACGCCTTCGAGGTTCCTCCATTTCTGACAACGTCGTTTCCCTCGTTTTGGGCGACGATCGAGTTGTAAAAACCAATGGAGCTGTAAGCCGCGTAGATTGCGCCAGCTCCAACGGCTGAAGTATTAACCGCGACGGTTGAACTGAAGAGATCGAGGTTCGCGTATTGGACTTCGATCGCGGCGCCCTCGCGACTGGTTGTGTTTCCATAGAGAACGCTGTTATCGACGGTTAGAGTCGTTTGGTATCCCGAGGCGTAGATTCCGCCTCCGCAGTTGGCGACGTTTTCGTAAATTCTGGCGCTGGCAATCGTGTGCGTCGTGTTCTTTCCGGAGACGGAAATGGCGCCGCCGCGTTTGGCGGCGCTGTTTCGACACAGTTCAGAACGCTCGATTATGAGCGTGGAAGACGAACCCGCGTCGATCGAACCTCCGGATTGAGCGGCGTTTTGATAAAGAACGCTGTTCTGAATGGCAAGCGTCGACGCGGCGACCCGGACGGCGCCGCCGTTACAGGACGCCGTGTTATTGAAGAGCGTCGCGCCGTCGAGCAAGAGCGTCGAACCAGAGCAGGCGTAAATCGCGCCGCCGTAGAGCGACGCGGTATTGTCGTGCAGACTCGTGTTTTGGATCGTCACGTCGCCCGAGAAAGCCGCGTAAACCGCGCCGCCGCCAAGGCTGGCGTTGCCGGAAAGAATCGAATCTTCGACGACCAGTTCTGCGAAAGCGTCGACATAGATCGCGCCGCCGAAGCTTTCAGAACGACCGTTAACGAGCGTTAACGCGTTTAGTTTTGTCGTGCCCGACGTAATTTTGAAAATACGCGACACGGAACCGGCGTCGATTGTGATTCCTGGGGCGCCGGCGTTGGAATCGTAAAGCGCGCTTGCGTCGATTGTGATCGTTTTCGAGATAGTCAACTCCGATCCGCCGAGAAGGATCGTTCCGCCTGCGAGCGTTTCGTCAAACGTGATTACGCCGCCGTCGACGACGTAGAGTGCGACGGCTTCGCGGAGCGTCGTTACGCCGTCGGTCTCGTCGACGACGTCCAGAAGGGAATTGACGATAATAGTCTGAGTTTCCGGATTGTCGACGCTGTTTGTGGAATTATCGTCGTCTTCTGTCGAATTAGCGACGTCGCCAGAAGTGAGCTCAATCGTGTCAGAGGTCGTATATCCGTAGGAAAAGCTCAGCGTTCCGACGCCGTCGTTTTCCTCATAGTTAACAACAACGTCCGACCACTGGCGGTCGGACAAGGCGTCCTTTGCGGCCTGAACGCGCGTTCTGACGTCGCCGTCGGTTGCCTCAGCCGCTCGATAAGCCGTGACGGCAGGGTCTTCCATCGCGAACGAGGTAAGAGGCGTGATCTCGTATGGATTGGCGCGCGCCGCCGAGACCGCCGCCTGAAGGATATCCATGTACTCGAGGGGAAGGTTGCCGAAAACGGGTGATTCGATCGTCAGATTGGCGGAATAATCGGCTCTGACGTCGAAATCGTCTCCGCCGTAGAGGCGTTCCAGGACGGAATCGACGATTCCCATGGCGACGAGTTCTCGCGCCAAATAGTACGAAGAATGGATCGCGTCCCGACGTAGTCCGGGCAGAACAGTATCTTTGGAATCGTTGTTGGTCAAAAGCGTCAGGTATGTTGTTTTTGCGTTTTCAACCGCCGTGCAAACAGGCACGACGAAGTCGATGCAGTCGACGTTTTCTTCGACGTAATTTGCCGTTCTTATCATGGAAGCATAAACGTCGCCGTCGATCCAGTTGGGCTGTGTTTCGTGGTGAATCGTCGGGAGGAAGAAACCGATATCTGCGCAGCGTTCGGAGTTGTTTTCCTGATCCAACTTACGAAGATAGCCGCAAAGATACTCCAGATTCGTCGTGAGGCTTTCGCGGAGGTTATAGGACGTCCCTTCTTCTTTGTTGGGGTCGAAGGAGATCAGGGTTCCGTCATATCCGTTCTCCTGCGTTCCGTCCATATAGTCGCAGAAGAAGCCTTCGACAAGAATGACGTCCCACTGCTCTTGATTCATCGCATACGCGATGGTTTTCTCGCCAAGATTTTCCTCGCTTTTAATCTTATCCCAAGAGACGCCGTTCCACTCGTAATATTCGCAGAAGTTTTTGGTAGCGTCCATATAACCGTTGTTTTCGGCGTCAATTTGCGTTTTAGCGGGATTGTTGGTGTAGGTGTAGAAATCGTAGTCGTATGAACTCGGATCCTCGCCCTGCTCGACTCTCGCGCAGTTGGCGAAATAACCGACGGAACGACCGCCCTGATAGAGGCTGCCAATTTTGACGTTGTTCGGATCGATCTGCGGATACTGCGAGGCGGCGTTGGCAATAAAAGTGCGCGCGTCTTCAGAAAGACTGTTGCCGATGAGGAGGATTTTCAATGTTTTGGCTTCTTCGACGTCGAATTGAGAACTGGCGTCGTCTCCGTGCCCGTCGACAATTTCGTCTTCGACGGCGGCGCTCAGGTCGATAGGAGCGGCGACCGAAAAGGGTGCGACGACAGCCTGGTCGTCTGCGGACCTCATGAGGCGCGCGTCGGGGGACACAGAGAGAAGAATGCGATTTTCGAGCGCTTCAAATAAGAGATTGCGCGACGCCACGAACCTGGAGACGCTGGAAATCTTTTCATTCGCTTGTCGTCTGTTATTGAAACTGGTCATCAAAGCTGCCCTTAACAAATCGTCTTATGCTCAAATCATTATAGATTTTATATTTGGGAAAAGCGACCAAGACTCGCCGTAGCGACGGAACGTTCGGATGGAACACCCCTTTCCATCCGAACTAATATTTTATATCATAAAAATCAGATTCTACAAGACTTGCACAGGAGGACAATCTGCGTGAAGCGCCCGGAAATTCGGCCTTTCAGAACCCTAAGGCGCCGGGAGGGTCTCTGATTCCTTTCCAGCGATTGTCAGAGGCGGATAAGGTCTGCGCGGAGTTCCTGATGTTTTAAGACGTTCGAGATAATACGACGCTCGACTTTCTGCACGCCCCCTTCGACGTCTCGAGAGTTAAACGCGCTGTGGCGTTGAGGGGGCGCAGGGCGCGTCAGTTTCGTGGCAGAAAGGTTTCAGGCGAAAGGAGTTTCTCTGCGTCGCCGAAGAGCGAAAGGGAGCATCGACCGGGCTCCGGGAGTTCTTCCGGCACGTAAGTTTTGACGCCGTCGCAGTTTTTGAATCTCAGTAGCTCCGGCGTCGCAATGCAGAAGATCGCGCCTGACTGACCCGCCATGAGTTTCTGCGCCTTACTCAGAACGACGTCGACCGTGCCGCCCTTCTTGACGACCGACGAGTTTCCGCTCCAGTATGCCAGAAGGACGTCAGACTCGGCGACAAGATAGTCGCGCAGCTTCTCGTACTGCGCTGCGCGATCGGTCGCGCCGGACTCGTCGACGTTGCACGGAAGTTCAACGACCTCGTCGCAACGTTCAAGGATCGCGCGGAGTTCGGCTTGTTCTTCGCGCTTGAAATCGTCCAGATATAAAGCAAGAGGCATGGGGAGCACGGCGCGAAGCCGAAGTTTTGTTTCAGGCGCGCGCTCTTTCTCCGCCAGAACGGCGCGCGCTGCGAGCGTGTCGGCCCCGATCGCCATTCCCGAGCATACGACGACTGATTGATACGCGCATTGTCCGAGGTTTTCCATGAAGATCCGCGTAGAGCGTTCAATCTGGGGGAGCGATTCGGGAACGATGCGACGGCGTCCGGTTACGCCAACGACCAGCGATTTCATCATGATTATTATCCGTACGATGTGGACGCGAAAAAGAAGGACCGCGTCCAACCTGAACGCGGCCCTATCTGGTTCTGACAATATTTGACCCTGCGTTTGCCAATTACTTTTCAGGGCTGACGGAAAAACCCTTGAAGAAGAGACCGTCGCTTTCAACGGCGCCGAAGAAAAGGCT
>CACYBR010000397.1 GCA_902772705.1 uncultured Planctomycetota bacterium | reverse complement strand
GGATACAAGCAACGGTTGGCGCTCGCGACAGCGACCCTCCATTCGCCAGACGCGCTTTTTCTTGACGAACCGACGTCGGGAGTCGACCCGCTTGCGCGCCGGGAATTTTGGAATCGCGTCAACCAATTTGCCTCGCAGGGCGTCGCTACGCTCGTTACGACGCATTTTATGGATGAAGCCGAATATTGCGACCGGCTGGCGCTCATTTTGGACGGGCGCAAGATAGCCGAGGGGACGCCCGACGAACTCAAAGCGGCGTCAGCGACGTCGGACAACCCGGATCCGACGTTGGAAGACGCGTTTATTCGACTGATACTCGCCGAAAGAAGAGGAGCCGCGAAATGAAAAGACTTGAACGGCTTTTCGCGATAGTTTGGAAAGAATGGCTTCAGGTGTTCCGAGATCCGAGCGCGCTTTTAGTGGCGTTTGTGCTGCCGGCGGTCATGCTTTTTCTCTTCGGTTATGGACTGTCGCTGGACGCGACCGACGTGAGAATAGGAGCGGCGCTCGAGGATTCGTCGCCGCTCGCGCGTTCATTTTATAATTCGCTTGACGCGTCGAAGTATTTTTCGGCGAATTATTATTCGAGTCGATCCGAGGCGGAATTGGCGCTGCGAAACGGAGAGATTCGCGCGGTCGTCGTGGTTCCGAACGATTTTTCGCAGAAAGTGGGACGGGGGGAGACGGGAACGATTCAGATTCTTACCGACGGCGGCGAAACGAACTTGTCGCTTATCGCGGAGAATTATCTGACGGCGGCGTTCGCGAAATGGCGGCGTGCGCAACTGTACGAAACAGGAAGCGCGACGAAATCGAGCGGCGTCGTTCTTGAGACGAAGACTTTGTATAACACGGCGCAGATTTCGCGCAATAGTCTGACGCCCGGTTCGATGGGAATGATTCTGGCGATGATCGGCACGCTGCTGACATGCATGGTCGTCGCGCGCGAATGGGAACGCGGCACAATGGAAGCGACGCTTGCGACGTCGGTAGGTCGCTTCGAACTGTTTTTTGGCAAGTTAATACCATACTTCCTGTTGGGACTCGTCGCCGCGCTTTACAGCGCGCTCATGACGCGATATCTGTTTCATGTTCCATTTCGGGGTTCGCTGCTTGCTTTTATTTATGCGTCGAGCGCGTTTCTTCTCGTGGCGACGTCGCAGGGACTTTTGATTTCGTCAATCTGCCGCGATCAGAACCTTGCGTCTCAGATCGCGTTGTTGTCAAGCTTCCTGCCAAACTATATTCTCTCGGGCGTCATCTTTGAGATAGACGCTATGCCGCAGATTCTACAGATTATTACCTACGTTTTTCCTGCGCGCTATTACGTCGTGTGTCTTCAAACGATCTTCATGGCGGGCGATATCTGGCCGTTGTTGAATCGGCAGATAGGGTGTATTGCAATCATAGGCGCGATCTTTTTTGTCGCCGCGATTGCTAAAACTCCGAGACGGTTATGAGAAAGGTTTCCGTTATGTCAGGTTCGATACGCCGGGTGTGGCGGCTTATTCTGAAGGAACTGCTCATTTCATTTGGAAATCCAAAGACGAGACTTGTTCTGATATTTCCCCCGATCATGCAGTTGATCATTTTTGCGTCGGCGGTGACGCTGGACGTCAAGAACGTCCGGACTGGCGTCTACAACATGGATTCGGGCGTGGAAGCGGCGGCGTTTCTCAAAGCGTTTTCCACAAAGCCGATCTTTAAGGAGCTTCGATATTACCGAGGTCATGACGAGATCAAAAGGGCGCTGGAGAATCGTGAGATTTTTGCCGCTATTATCGTGCCCGAGGATTTCTCGCAGAAGGTTCTGGCCCAAGGCGAAACAGCCCAAATCCAGTTGCTTTTGGACGGGCGCCGCGCGAACGCCGCGAACATCCTCGGAGGGTACGCGTCGGCGATCGTCCAGACCTATGGCGTCGACGTCGAGGTTGCGAAATCTGGCGGTTCCATCGAGCGCATTGCGCCCGGGGTCGTTCCGCGAAGATGGTTCAATCCGAATTTGTCGGCGCACAACGCGTTCATGCCATGTCTTGTTTGCCTGCTGGCGACGACGGTCGGGATGATAGTTTCGTCTCAATCGATCGCGCGGGAACGCGAGACAGGGACGTTTGAACAGTTGCTCGTTTCCCCAGCGTCGCCAGTTGAGATCGTCTTAGGCAAAACAATTTCGGCGGTCTTTTTGGCGACGATCTCGGCGTTGATGATAACGGCAATCGTGATATGGGGGTTCCGGACGCCGCTTCAGGGGTCGTTTTGGACTGTTTTGGCGACGCTTGTTTTATTTCTTACGTCGATTATCAGCATTGGGCTCATGATTAGCGCGCTTTCAACAACGCAGCAGCAAGCGACGTTGGGTATGTTCCTCTTTCTGCCGCCCGCGATTATGCTTTCTGGATTCGCGACCCCGATCGAGAATATGCCCTCGTGGCTTCAGACGTTCACGTTGCTCAATCCCGTACGTTATGAAATGTCGTTGATGCGTGGGCTCTTCCTTCGCGACATGTCAATAAACTCGATCATTCCGTGCGTCGTTCCCCTGATAATCATCGCTTTTCTTTCCTTTTCGGCGGCGTGCTACATGTTTAAGCGACGAATGGAGTGAGGCTTTTTCCTGAAAAAAACGTAAAAGAGCCCGTTCGTTTATTGAAACGGCGCGACGTATTCATTACAATGGCTTGCGTTGGAGCGTAACTGTGAACTCTCTGGAGCGCGCAGGGACGAACAAAACACGAAGGTTATCTCCGGTCTGGCCTGAGGCGGAGACCGAAATTTTTTATCATAGGGAGATTTTCTATGGCGAAAACGCTGAACGTTAGTATTCTTGGTTACGGTATGATGGGCACGGTTCGCGCGGTCGCTTATGAGGCTGTTTCGCGTTATTACACCAACTGTCCGATTAAGCCGGTTCTGTACCAGGCCTTCACTCTTCCGGTTGAAGCCGAAGCCGCTAAGGAATCCGGATGGGACGCCAAGAGCGACCTCGACGCCGTCATCACCGATCCCGGTTGCGATTACGTCGACGTTTGCCTGCCGAACGCGATGCACTATGACGCCGTTATGAAGGCGCTCGCCGCTGGAAAACACGTCTTTTGCGAAAAGCCGCTGTCTGTTACCGTTGATGAAGCGCGTGAAATGATGACCGCCGCGGAAGCCAAACCGGAGCTTCTCAACGCCGTCAACTTCATTTATCGCCGTTGCCCGTCCAACGTCTACGCGCGTCAGCTTGTCAAAGAAAACAAGTTCGGCAAGCTCCTCGAAGCGCGGTCATTCTACAACCAGTCCTGGGGCGGCCCTGACACTCCGTACAGCTGGCGCTTTGGCAAGGCGGGCGGCACGCTCGGCGACCTCGGCTCTCACGCGCTTGACATGCTTTATTACGTCACCGGCATGCGCCCGATCGAACTCTGCGCGATGCAGCACACCCACATCAAGGAACGTCGCGATCCCAAGACCGTCGGTTCCGACCTTGCCGCGCGTATGAATCGTGGCGCCGACGGACCTCAGGGCGAGATGGTCAAGGTTGAAACGGACGACGCGACCCGTATCATGTACACCCTTCCTGGCGGCGCGATCGGCTCCCTTGAGTGCACGCGTAACGCCTGGGGAACGGAAAACACCCACGGCTATGAGCTCTACTTCGAAAACGGCGCGATCGCGTGGAACTACGACGACGTCAATTACCTGAAGATTTACGACGCTTCCAAGCCGGAACGCGGCTGGTCTCGCGTTCTCTCCAATCGCGGCGGCTTCGCGTATCCGTCCTTCGCCGACGGTCACATGTACGGATATCGCGACTTCACGGTCAACGCCTGCTACGAGAACATGCTCAAGATCGCCGGCGCGGACGAAGTCGCTCCGATTGCGACCTTCCGTGACGCGTATAACGTCGAATGCACGATTGAAGCGGTCCGTAGCTCCTGGGAAAATCGTTGCTGGGTCAAGCTCGCCGATTTCACCTGATCGAGAGAGCCTGGCGGGTGATTCATACCGCTTGCGACGTCGTTTCGTACGCTCCGTCCCTCGCGTGAGCAGCGGCGGACGGTTGCGTTTGGACAAATAGACGGCGACATAATAAAATCGCCCGACGTTTTAACGGAACGTCGGGCGATTTTTGGTTTTTGCGGCTGACGACTAGTCGTTGACGTAGCGGTCGAAGTACTTCTTCCAGCGTTTTGAGATGATTTCCTTCATTTCGTCGGAAATATCAAACTTGTTTTTCTGATAGCCTTTCTGCGAGTCTGCGAACTTTTGGAACGACTCTCGGTTTTTTTCGAAATCGCCAAGGTCCAGCTCTGTGTAAATGCGTTCAAGCGTTGCGAGAGGATTAGCGACGAGTTCGTCGTACGATATCTCGCAGAGGTTGCCTTTTCTGATCGACGGAGCCGCTTCGAAAAAGGAGTCGTACATGTCTTCAAAGTAGCTGAGGACTCTTTCTTCGAGCTTTTGTCCTCCCTTGGGAATCTGAAGACCATGAACTCGGGAGAGCTTTGTCCAGAGATTGACCGTTGAAGGAAACAGTACGAACGGGTCGCGCGAGATGTGAACGAACTTTGCGTTTGGGAACCGTTCGAGAATCGCGCCAACGCGCGCGGTGTGCGGCGGGGACTTCAAGACAAGCGTTTTGTTATATTTGACGGTAAGCGCCTTGACGAGAGTTTCAAACGTGTCGAGCCAGCGATTACGATCCTCATCGGAGAGCCTTCGCAACGTCAGATAATCAGCGTCGATCGGATCGTTGTTGGGGAACGCGACGCTACGATACGGCGAGTTCATTCCCAAAGCGGCGATTGCGAATTCGTCTTCCTGCGGACGATCCAGACCGACCTTCATGTTGTCCATGGGACGCTTCTTGGGCATGAGATACTTCAGCCACGGAACGATGTAGTTCTCGGTGATCAGAAAATGCGTTGGGGCGAAACATTCATAGGTGTTGATTGTTGCGAATCGTTCGTCGAGCATGACGTATTCATGGAGAAGCGTCGTGCCGCTGCGCCAGTGTCCTATGATGAAAACAGGATCCTGAACAGGTCGCGTTACGGCGATCCTGCGACCATAGAAATGTTGTTGAAGCTTGGCCTGGAACGAATTGAACGGCGCGAGACAACTGATGACAAACCACATGGGATAACGCGCGGGAGATATCTGCCAGCGGCCCGAGCGCAACAGCCTGAACCATGCCGAGACTGTCATACCGTCCCAGAATCGCGGGTTCCAGAAACGATCGGGGGAACCTCCGCTCTTAACCTTGACGACGCCCGAACCGAGCGCGTTTTTTGTAACGTTCTGTGCTTCTTGATTCATGAATCGTCCTGAATTGTTTCACGTGGCGTCGGCCAAAGAAGCGAGCGGTCGCGTCCTGGCCTTGTAGAACGAACGACGAAAGCGTCGAGTCGAGCGGTTTGCAGACCGTTCGACGTTCGGTTAGTATAGACCAAATCAATCGTCGCGTCCATACGGCGTAAAGCAGGAAAAACTCTTTTTAGCGACGAAGGCCGACGCTTTTAGACGGCGTCGACGGTCCTGTTAGAGACATTGTCAACGGCGTCATAAAGGACGACGTCCCCCTCGTTTGACCGGGAAGCCGTTGGGAACTGTCCTGCCCTGTCCGGTTCATAGCAGAGTAGCTTGTAGTCGGGACGCTCGGCAAAAACGACGATCAGGTCTCCCGAGAGCCGCGTTTTAGGGTCTTCGAAACCATAGCCTCTGAAAACCGTTTTACTTCCAAAGACGGTTCCGGGTTTGACAGGAATCGTTTGAGTACGACCTTTATAGGCAGAGAGGGTTTCGACCGGGGTCCTCAGTCCGCACTGCGCTTCCATTTTTGAGAGAAAGATTGTTCTGACAAGATTGAGCTTTTCACGGCGATAATCAGAGTCCGGTTGAATTTTAACGAGTATTCCTCCGCACAGATTTGGGAAAGTTGTAGGTAATCGATCGTCTGGGTTTGGAAGATCGTAATCCATATTGGGACGGCGACAGACTCCCGGAATGTTGTATTTATAAATTGTTTCCGAAAGGGTCTGCGGTCTGATTTTAAGCTTATATCGGAACGTTGCGTGAGCGATATGGTCGACAAGTTGGACAACGTGGACTCCGCCAAGCATCGCGATTTTGAAGGGAATAAAGACAGTTTGAAGCGAGTTGTAATAAGAGGGCTCGTCTCCCAGCAGGGTTCTGTACACGTCGTCAAAGGGATTGGTGAGCCGGATATAAACGTCGCGCGCAACCCGATAGAGCGCTTCGCCGGCGGCCTTTTCTTTTTGGGTGCAAGCGGACAGAACGTCCGGATGGTATTTCTTACTAACTTCCCTGAACGCTTGGCGAATTTCGCTGGGCGCGGCGTATTCGTTGACGCCCAAAAAACGGCAGAGCGTGCGTCGGGACGCGGTTTCGACCGTTTTACTCGTTAATTTCGTGTTGTGCAGGACCGCCATGGTTCTTCCCTTTCCATATTCGTCGTCAGACAGAGTCCGACTCGAAAGAGTATGAGTCTGTTTTTTCTGTGACAAGCGCAGGAACTTTCCAGTGATTGACGCGTATATTATGCGCCGGCGCGGGCGTTTTTGTCAGGGAATTTCTAAAACATGTCAAAATCATCCAGGAAGACTCAACGCTTGCGTAGAGTTCAAGGTTTTTCTTGATTATTAGCTTCTAAAAAAGTCAGACGAACGTTGTTTTTCTGTGGAATTCTTACGGACCGTTCGTTAGAATATGAGCGAGCGTTTAAGAACGCGTCGTTTACGAATCGTCCATTTAGCAGGAGAGGAGTTGTAATTATGAGAGACATGAAAGTCGCAGTTTTGGGGTTTGGCGCCATGGGACGCGCTCGTAACGTCGCTTATCCGAACGTTGCGAAGTATTATGGCGACTCGCCGATCAATCCCGTGATCACTCAGGGGTTCGTTCTGGAGCGCGAGGCGGACGCGGCGAGAAAACTCGGGTGGGACGTCAATCTTGACATGATGGACACGATTCAAAACGACAAGTCGGAATACGTTGATATTTGTCTGCCTAACGCGCTTCATTACAGCGCGGCGCTCGCGGCGATCGAAGCGAAAAAACACGTCTTTTGCGAAAAACCGCTGGCGATTTCCGTCGACGAAGCGCGCGAGATGACAGAAGCGGCTGAGGCCGTTCCGGGACTGCTCAATTCTGTAAACTTTATTTATCGTCGTTGTCCGGCGAACGTTTTCGCTCGTCAGATCGTTCAGGAAAACTGGTTCGGCAAACTCCTTGAAGCGCGGTCCTATTACAATCAGAGCTGGGGCGGTCCGAACACGGGCTTTGGCTGGCGATTTGACGTCAAGGCGGGCGGGGGAACCCTCGGCGACCTCGGCTCTCACGCGATCGACATGCTCTATTTTGTCACCGGTATGCGTCCAAGCGAAGTCGTGGCGACGCAGGTCACGCACGTCAAGGAACGGATGGGCAACGTAACGAAGTCGGACGGTTCTGTTGTTCGAGAACCGATTCCGAACGAGGTGGACGACGGAACGCGCGTTGTCTACAATCTTCCCAACGGCGGAATTGGGTCCCTCGAATGTACGCGCAACGCCTGGGGAACGGAGAACACGCAGGGATACGAGTTTTATTTTGAAAACGGCGCCATTCGCTGGAGCTATGACGAAGTTAATTACCTTGAAGTCTACGATCCGTCTGTTCGTGGACGGGGCTGGCGTCGCGTCTTGTGTAATCAGGGCGGATTTGCATACTGCCATTTTGCCGGCGGTCATATGGACGGATATCGAGATTTCCTCACGAGCGCGTGCTATGAGAATATGCGCGCGATCGAAGGCATGGATCCGATCGCGCCAATCGCGACTTTTCGCGACGCGTACGAGGTCGAACGGACGATCGAAGCGATTCGACGTTCGCATCGAGAACGCCGCTGGGTCAAACTTGACGAGATCAAGTAACGCGATATCCAGATAAACGTCCTGCTTTTGAGTTTTAAACAATAACTGTCCGGCGCGGAGTTCTTCCGCCCGGGCGACGATTTCAAACCGTAACGACAGAGAATAACAATGGCCGCAAATTTAACTCCTCAGTATTTGAAAGCTGAAGAAGAGTATCGCCGCTCACAGACGCCGGAAGAAGAACTGAAATGGCTGCAGGTGATGTTCGCCGAGATTCCGAAGCACAAGGCGAGCGAAAAAATGCAGGTCATGCTCAAGACGAAAATTGCGGAAACGAAAAGGGAGATTGAAGCGTCCAAGGGCGCCAGTAAGAAAGTTGGCAAGTCGGTCAAGATTCCACGACAGGGCGCCGGAACCTGCGTTATCATTGGCGGACCAAACGCCGGCAAAAGCCAACTGCTGACATTCTTTACGAAGGCTAGACCCGAGGTCGCCCCGTATCCCTTCACGACTCAGACCGCCATGCCCGGCATGATGCAGTGGGAAGACGTCTTTGTCCAACTCGTCGACACGCCTCCGATAACGCCAGATTTCTTCGAATCGTACCTTTACGGCTATATTCGTGGCGCGGAGCTTGTGCTTCTGGTAGTCGATCCGACGTCGGACGAAGGAATCCAGCAGTGTCAGGACGTTCTTGACCGTCTTCAGAATACGAAGACGCGGCTCGCCGTGGAATCGGGGCTGGACGAAGACGACGTCGGACTCTCCTATACGAAGACGTTTCTCGTCGCAACGCATAAAGACTCGCCTGATTTTGACGACGCGATGGAACTCTTCCATGAGTTCTGCAAGGTTCCCTTTAAGGAGTATTGCGTTTCCGCGACCGACGGTTCAGGAACGGACGAGCTCCGAACGGCAATCTACGAATCGATGAACGTCGTTCGCGTTTACACGAAGCAGCCGACTCAAAAACAGCCAGACCGCGACAAGCCGTTCACGCTGCGTGTCGGTAGCTCCGTCTTTGACCTGTGCGACTTGATCCACAAGGATTATGCGTCGCGATTCAAGTTTGCGCGTGTGTGGGGCGAGGGCGTGCACGACGGGACGGTCGTCAAAGGCGACTATGTCGTTCACGACGGGGACGTTGTCGAACTCAATATCGCGCCATAATGAGCCGAGCTTGCGTATTCTATGTATTTTATTAGAATTCAATCCTGCGCCTCGCGGCGCGGCGCAGAAGCGGTATGATAGAGACGTATTTTGCCCCTTTTTGTTTTTTCATTGAAGAGCCGAGACGAATAATTCCGATATGACCAGCAGGATAAAAAGTGGGCGACGAGAGTCTGCCCCCTGCGTCGGCTTGCGTTAAGGAAGACGCCCGCCGTACTATCGAGATTGCTCGAAACGCTCAGCGCGCTAAGAGAATGGAGCCGTCGAACGAAGCCCAACGCCGCAAGGCGTGCGAGGCAAAGACGTTCCGGTTGCACGCGTCTAACGCGCGGCGTTTCAATGTCATGACAAAAAGGATTAGAAATGAAATCGATCGAAAGCAAAGGACGCGTATTGTTCGGCGTTCTGGCTCTTTCCGCGTTGATGATCGCTCCGTTTGTCGGCTGCCAGGTCACGCGTAATGGACAGACTCTGCCGAGCCCTTACTATCTGGACGACGACATCCAGTATCATCCGTCTGGAACTGAGTTCCAGTATCAGCAGGAAGTTGATCATATGAATAAGATCAACGCGGAACGCGCCGCCGCTGCTAACGGCCAGTACTGATATCTGCTGCGGAGCGACGTTCGTCGATTTCTGCGACTTGAACGTCAGACAGTGAGTTCGTGCGAAGAGCTACGTTTTAGGCGGGGCTCTGGATAAAATAGATAGACGGCTCTGTTTTCGCTGAGCGTGAAGACAGGGTCGTTTTTATTTTCTTGTTCAAGACGTATTTTCCTAATATTTATTTGGCGTTTCGCTTCTTTTTTGGTAAACTATCGTAGCGGCGTTGCGCTTCTCCTGGCGCGGCGGCGTCCTGTTGTACCAACCGCGCGGGCGGGACGCGAGATAAGGATGGTTTATGGAAACGATTTTGAACTGGTCTTGGCCGCACGAGACGACGTTTCGGTTCTATATTGTGCAGCTATTCTTCTGGTCAGGATATGCGATTCTGGCAGGTTTGCTCGGAACATGGCCGTATTACTACACGCGATATCGCCAGACGGCATGGACGACCTTCGTTCTTGGCGCGATGGGGACGCTTATGGCGTATCTTTCGCAGTTCCTCTTTCAACTTGACAAGCCGCTTGATATGATCAGTCCGTACGCGATCGGCGTGTCGGTTGTCGTTGCGGCGCTTTTGACGCCGATTCTCTCGCTCTTCGCGTTTGTATGTCAGCCCGAGGACGACGTGGACGCGTACGATTCAACGTATGACGACGAGTATCAGGACGACAATTATCGTCAAGACGCGCGATACAAATCCGGCGAGTATGAGGAGTATGAAGGCGGTCGCGTATATCGCCAGCCAAACCGTCCGCCGGAGAGTCGCGTTGCGAGACGTCCCAGACGGCGACGTTAAACCGAAGGAGCAGAAATCATGAAACGAAGAGATTTTATCAGAATTGCCGCGTCGGCGTCATGCGCCGCGTTGGGGATCGACGCCGTTTCCGCGCGATCGATCGTTGAGACAGAGACGTCCTCAAACGACGACGCGCTCCTGCGTAACGTTACGCGACGCGAACTTATCGACTTCGCATACGCCAAAGGCGCGTTCGAAAAAGGAAAAGGCGACGTCGCGTTCCTTGGCGGTTCTATTACGGAGATGGAAGGCTATCGACCGCTGGTCTGCGAATACCTCCAAAAAAGGTTTCCGAAAACGGAATTTAACTTTATCGCGGCAGGAATCTCCTCGACCTGTTCCGACGTCGGCGCGTTTCGACTCAAGACCGACGTGCTGAGCAAGTGTGAAAAGGGCTGGCCGGACCTCTTCTTTGTCGAATTTGCCGTCAACGACGATCAGGACGGCTTCTTCCCCGCCGAACGCGCGCGCAGAGGAATGGAAGGGATTGTTCGTCACGTCAAGCGTCTAAACCCACGCGCCGCTATCGTCATGAGTTTTTTTGTGAACGAGCACATCATGGCCAGCTATCGCGAAGGAGCGCCGACGACCAGTATCCGTCAGCATGACGAGGTCGCGAAACGTTATGGCGTTTCCACGGTCAATATCGGCAGGGAGATTCAGGAACAGATCGACGCGGGCAAGATCACGTGGGAGGAATTTGGCGGCGTTCATCCCGCGCCTCGCGGGAATCGGATCTGCGCCGACATGATCACGGGGCTTCTGGAACGCGCGTGGACGACGCTGGAAACGCCAGGAATAGGTCTTTGCGGAACCCGCTTTCTTCCCGAACCTCTCGACCCGTTTTCCTACAGCGACGCGGACTGGCGTGGATTTGACGGCGTTACGACAAACGTCGGCAAGATCACGGATTCGACTTCCGTCGCCGACGGAGGTTTCCGCCTCTATGTTCCCGATTGGTCTAAAATCAAAGGGGCGTTCCGCAACACGTTTTCGGGGGTTCCCTGTCTGTGCGCGGAGAAGCCGGGCGCGGAAGCGACGTTTGAGTTTGACGGCAACGCGGCGGGACTCTATATTCTCGCGGGGCCTGACGCCGGAATCGTCGAATGTCAGATCGACGGTGGCGAGTTTAAGAAGATCGACTCATATCACCATTACAGCCGCGCGTTGCACTATCCGTGCGCGCTCTTGCTCGCCGACGCGCTTTCTCCCGGAAAGCACGCGGTGAAACTTCGCGTTTCCAGCGAAAAGAACGCGAATAGCGCAGGGACGGCGCTGCGAATTATGCAGATTGCGGTTAATCGTCCGGAAAAGTGACCAGAGACCTTCCTTTCAATCGACAGAAAGAAACGCGGCGTTGGGAAATTCCAACGCCGCGTTTCTTTTGAAGTTGCCGAACGCTCGAGGTTTTACGGGAGCGTAACGTTGCTGATGAAATCGCCGATATGAATCAGCGGCGATTTTTTGTCAAGCTTTTCTCCAAAGACCTCGACGTTTTCGATCGTTAGTCCTTCCGTCGTGTGCTCTTT
>CACYBR010000396.1 GCA_902772705.1 uncultured Planctomycetota bacterium | reverse complement strand
GCCGGGGTCGACGGATCTTTCGCGGGTCGAGAAACTGTTGAAGGAATCGCGGGACGCGCTCGTGACGCTCGCGAGCGTCGCAGAAAGCGATATGACGCTTAACGTGGAGAATTGAAGAATGGGGTGGCGAATGCTTCGCCGGCTCGAGAAACGGGGTCGGGTCGGCGAGAACTACGAGAAGGAAGTCGCGGAGATCTACGAGCTCGATTCGTCGGAGGATTTCGACGCGTTTCTGGTCGCGTTCAAGCGTCGCGGCGGGCTCGTGATCGAGCGTCGCGGCGGACTGGCGTTTTACTTCACGGTCGAGGGGGTCGAGGTAACGCGTCGTCCTCCGACGGCGACGGGCCGTCTTCAGGTCGTCGCGACGCTGACGCTCTCGCTCCTGACGCAGTCTCCGGAACTGAAGGCGCCGTGGGAGCTTGCGCCGTACGCGTTTCAGATCGCGACGCGATCGGTCGAGGAGACGACGTCGCAGTTCTATCCAGGGACGGGCGATCTTCTGTATCCTCACGGGAGCTGGTCGGCGGCGCCGCTGTGCAATACGGCGGGGACGCGGATACCAGCGCGGACGAGCGCGGCGCTTACGACGATCCGCTTTTCCTATAACGTTCCGGTCTCGGGCTTCGACTCGCGGCTTTTCTGGGCGGCGCAGGGGAAGATCAATCTTTCGACGATCGTCGTTTGCGGCATGACGTTTCCTCCGCGGACGATACGACTTGAGTCGTTCAACGCGCGGTATGAGACGGAGCGCGTCGAGACGACCGACGCGTTGGGCAGTCCGACGACGCACGTGTGGAAATATTATCGGATCGACGTCGGTCTGGTCGCGAATCCTCGGTCGTACGATCGCCTCTATGCGAACACGGGTTCGCACGTTCGTCGCGGCGCGACGCTCGCGCGGATCTGGCGGTGGACCGTGTCGGGAACGCCGCGTTATGGAACGTATCAGGAATATCAGGCGTCGGGCGCGCGCGACGGCGAGCCGCTCTCGGAGCATGCGCCGCTGACGGCGCGCGGGGACGCGGTCGCGCCGATCGCGACCTGGCGCGTGGGCTCGCCGTACGAGCCGGTCGAGTTCGACGCGCTCGGACTGCCCGAGGAAGGGCCGGCGCAGTGGACGGCGACGCTCTGACGACAGAATCAGGAGAGATGGGAATGAGAAAGCTTAACGTAACGAACGACGCGGCCCGGGCGCTGGTCGCGGCAGGAACCGAGCCGGTCGAGCGAGCGACGTATGAGACGCCGTCGCCGTCCGAGCCCTGGCGACCGCCGATCGAGGTCCGTCTCTTTCGTCTCGCGTCCGCGTGGGGACTCGACGCCGCGGGTCAGTGGCGCGCGACGGCGACGCTCGTCGAGGACGAAAGCGGAACGCTCGTCGACGTTTACGCGTCGCTCTATCCGGCGACGTCGACGCCTGCGGGGACGCCCGGGAGCGCGCTGTTTTACGCGATCTGGAACACGCGGTGGGAGCTGCTCGCGGAGTCGAGCGCGCCGCCGCCGGGGCGCCTCATGACCAAGACGGTCGCGACGGGACTGGTCGCGAACGTTTCCGACGACGGATGGCTGACGCTCTCGACGCCGGGAACGACGATTCGATATTACGGGGAGCCGGACGACTGACGATGACCGCGTATCTTGAAGGGAACTGGGAGCGGAGCGAGGCGTCGCCGGCGGACCCGGGCGCGCTCGCGCGCTTTCGGCTGTTTTGCGTCGCGTCGAACGCCGTCGACGCGCTGCGCGTATCGAATTACAATAACGCGTGGCGTACGGACGGCTCCGAAATCGGACGCGCGACGCTTTATGAGGTCGCGCCGAACCCCGGAAGCTACAGCGCGCCGATCGCGGGGTCGCTCTATTCCGGCGCGTTGAGCTACGCGGTTCCGAACCCGCCGACGCTCGCGTCCGGGCGAGTCTACCCGACGGCGGTCCGTAGCGCCGGCGGCGGATGGCGGTATGAGCCGCTCGACCCGGGATTGCCCAGAACGTTCGCGCTTCCGGCAGAGATGAACGCGGGCTACCCGAGCGACGTTCAGATCGAGATAGCGGCGCGTTCGTCGTCGTCGCCGGCGACCTTTATGCGCGCGACGGTAACCGCGTTGGTTTTCGACGCGCGCTGGAACACGCTCTGGCTGGAGGAAGAGCTCGGCGACGGTTGGGCGCGCGAACACGTTCGCGTCGTCAATCGCCGAACGGTTGCGACGGTCGGCTTTGCGACGACGTACTCCGCATGGTGGCGCACGGCGTACTTTCAGCCCGACGGGAGTCAAGTTCCGGGAATCGCCGGCTTTCGCGTCGACACGACGGTCGGCGCCGGGTCATACTGGCTCTCCGCGCTCGTCGCCGCCGGTCTTGCCGTTACGACGCCCGGCTACCTGCATACGACCCCGGTCAATACGCCGCACTACGTCGTCCGCTAGTGGCGGCGTGATTAGTATTCCACCATTTCGAGGACGAGGGGGTTGGGACCTCGGGCGCGGTGCGGGAATCGCTTGGCGTATTCGACGGCGCAGGGATAGACGCGATCCCACGTATCCTCGGAGAAAGTGTTCATTCGTCGCTTGATGGCGGCTTCGTCGTCGGAGAGGAAATTTGCGATTCTTGGCAGGAACGAGCCCCAGTTTCCGCTGTTGCGCGGTCCGGGGACGCAGTCTTCGAGCTTCATTTCGTCGTAGGAATTGACGCTGAGGAGCCTCATTTTCGGCTTAAGTCCGAAGCGCTGGACGAATTCGTCGGGATAGCGAATCAGGACGGCGCAGTCGAGGTCGCAAGAGTATGCGGCGACGAGCAGCGGCTTGACGGAGCATACGATCGCGGGGTTCGCGTCGTGCGTCTCCATGATTTCGCGGAAATATTTCCACAGCGGCTTGCTGTTGGCGAGATTAAACGCGAATCGTTGCCAGATATAGCCCGGTTTCATTGACCCGAGCTCGGGACAGAGCGGCTTGACCATCGACTTGGTCGGGCGAATCTTCGCCGGATTGTCGGAAAAAGAGCTTCTCATAGAGAGACCTCGCGGGAGAGCGTCCCCGAGCGACAAAGGCGCCGGGGACTGGGTTCGTAAAGGGGAACGGCGCCGCGCGGCGGATTGCCGGTTTTCCGCTTTGAAACGCGCGCGCCTGCTCTCTAAATGATAGTAGCTATCGTTTGTCGTTTCAAGCGTTATCGCCAGAAAATCGACAATAATGAGAAGCGACGGCGAACGGCGTTCGAGCGTCGACGGGTTCGTCAAAGGTCGCGTTCCACCGCCTGACCGATGTAGAACACATAGCCATAATGGCGCTTAAACTTGAGATAGAGTTCAACCTCCCGCCGGTTGAGTTCGGCGTACTCCTTCACCGTGTCGCATTGCTCGTATTTTTCCAGAAGCTTGTTAATCGCCGCCTCTCTGGGATAGAAATAACGCTCCGTCCAGCAATCTTCGGAGAGCGCGAACGCGGCGACGAACTTGTAACCGCGCTCCTGCATGGCGGCGACGCCGTCTTCGAGCGTCTCCAGACGGCTTCCCGCGTCGGTCCAGAATTGTTCGACCTCCGCTGGACGTTCGTTCGTCAGCCACGTCGGGCAGGTTACAGCGACATAGCCGCCGTCCTTCAGAAACTCGCGCCAATGTCCGAGCCCTTTGCGGAACCCGATATTGTCTATCGCGCCTTCCGACCAGATCAGGTCGAACTGACCGCGCTGAAAGGGGAGCGCCGCCATGTCGCCCGTCACGCCGGTTACTCGATCGGCAAGATTGGCGCTTCTGGCTTTTTCGTTGAGCGCGTCGACAAAGGCGGGAAAGAGATCGAGTCCGACAATGCGGCCCGGCAGCAGCTCCGCCAGAAGCAGCGTCTGTCCGCCGGAGCCGCAGCCAAGGTCGGCGATTTCCTGAAAGCGATCCAGCGGCTCCAGAAACGCGAGCGCTTTTTTGATCGTTTCAGG
>CACYBR010000395.1 GCA_902772705.1 uncultured Planctomycetota bacterium | reverse complement strand
GTCGTTGACCGTCGCCAAAAGCGCGCCCTTGCCGGAGAGCGCGCGAAGATACATCGGCGCGGTCGCCGTGAGCGTTTTACCTTCGCCGGTCTGCATTTCGACAATCGAACGGTTGAACATCGCGATCCCGCCGAGGATCTGCACGTCAAAGTGGCGCATTCCCAGCGTTCGGGACCCCGCCTCGCGAACAAGCGCGAACGCTTCAGGGAGAATTTTGGCGAGCGGCTCGCCGCTTCGCGCGCGATACCTTAAAGAGAGGCTGAATTTACGCAATTCGTTGTCGGAAAGCTTTTGAAACTTTGGCTCGAGCGCGTTGATACGATCCAATTCGTACGACCATTTCGCAAGACGTCCCGACGTCGTAAACGGCAGACATCGATCGCAAGCTCGCTTTATTCCAGACGGTATCGCGCCCAAAGCTGTAACTCCTCAATCCAGCGGTTTCCCCATACGCGCCGCCATAACAGGCGCGCCTCTTGTCGCCGACGCAATAAACGCCGCGTCGTCGCGTCATTATACGTAAATCCCCCGATGGCGTCAACGCGAGAGCGCGTGCGTGCGTTCCTTTGGACGCGCGACGTCAAGACGAGTTTCCGGCGTTTTTCTCCAAAGCCAAATAAAAGCGTCCGCCTGTCCTGGAGAACAGACGGACGCGTATTGTTCTGTCAAACAAGCCGGTCGCGAGGCTTGCGACTTTTAAACTCAGAACCAGCCGCCGTAAGCGACGATGAAGCCCGCCGCAACGACCGAGACCATGCTCATCAGCTTGATGATAATGTTCAGCGAAGGACCGGTCGTGTCCTTGAAGGGATCGCCTACCGTGTCGCCCACGACCGTCGCCTTGTGGCATTCGGAGCGCTTGCCGCCGAGCTCCGGTTCGATATTCGATTCGACGTACTTCTTCGCGTTGTCCCACGCGCCGCCCGCGTTCGCCATATAAACCGCGACGCAGAAGCCGGTCGTCAGCGCTCCAACGAGCAGTCCGAGAACGCCCGTAACCCCAAGAACAAGACCGACGACGATCGGCGTAATAAGACCGAGCAGCGACGGAACAATCATCTCGCGCTGAGCGGCTTTCGTCGATATCGCGACCGGTCTCTCGTAGTCCGGTTCGTTCTTGTATTCCATAATGCCTTCGATTTCACGGAATTGACGTCGAACCTCTTCGACCATGCCGGACGCGGCGCGACCGACGGCCGTCATCGTGAGCGCGCCGAAGACGAAAACGATCATCGCGCCGATGAAAATCCCGACGAGAACCTTCGGATTCAGGAGATTGCAGGAATAGTAATCCATCCAGTCCATCATGTTCGCGCTCTTGACTTCGACCATTTCCGGAACTTCGTCAAGAGTCGTGGGAATGAACGGACAAACGGCGGCGACTTCAGGCGTTATGAGCGCCGGTCCTTTGGACGCGTCCAACGCCGACCACGCCTTGTTCGACTCGCCCCATGTCGTGGTCGCGCCCCGATAGATGAGCGCGCCCTCGTTGGGATTCTTCGCCTGGTCCGGCTTAACGAGGAAGGTTCTCGGGAACCATTCCTGACCTGATTTCTGAAGGGTCGCCTTTTCCGCTTCTACGAGTTCCTTGCCCGCGTAATAAACGACGAAATTGTCGGAGACCTTATAGAAGCCCGCTTGCGCTTCCGTGTTCGCCTCAAGCGTCTTCACTGCGGCGACGCCCCAGCGTTCAAAGCCAACGCGGACCTCTTCAACATACGCGGAAAGGAGCGCAAGCGCGGTAAGCGCGGCGCTTCCAATCGCAAAGCCCTTGCCCGTCGCCGCCGTCGTGTTGCCGAGGGAGTCGAGCGCGTCGGTGCGCTGACGAACCTCCTCTGGAAGCCCCGCCATTTCCGCGTTGCCGCCTGCATTATCGGCGATCGGACCGTAAGCGTCGGTCGCAAGCGTGACGCCAAGCGTCGAGAGCATGCCGACCGCGGCGACGCCGACTCCGTAAAGTCCAAGCGAGAAGGTCTTGACGTTGGAAAAATCAAAGCCCGTCGTAAAGCCAAACGCCAGAATCGTCGCGACCCCGACGATCACGACCGGAGCCCAGACGCTGAACATACCTTCGGCAATACCGGCGATAATGACGGTCGCAGGGCCTGTCTTACCCTGACGCGCGATCGCTTTCGTCGGATTGTACTCATACGCGGTGCGGTATTCGGTCCACTTCCCGATAAGCCAACCTGCCAGGAGCCCCGTGACGACGGAAAGACCCGCCCACTTCGCGGAGCCCGGAAGCATGACCATCGCGACAATAACGGAGATCACGCCAATGACGAGAGACGGAAGATTGACGCCCTTGCCAAG
>CACYBR010000394.1 GCA_902772705.1 uncultured Planctomycetota bacterium | reverse complement strand
CGGTTGTCGAAGAAGAAGACGAAGAGACTCAAGAGACGGCGCAGCCCAAGCCGCGCCGTCAACGTTCTCGCAACGAGCGTCGCGGCGACGAAGAGACCGCTCCGGAAGCGCCCGTGCGGAAACGTTCCGCACGTCAGGAAGAGAGTTCAGACGGCAAACCGGAACGTCCTTCCAGGAAGGACGCGGCGAAGAAGGTCGTTGACGATTATGACGACAACGATCCCTTCTCATTCTGGGAAAACATTGAGGACGAACCTGAACCTGAGCCCGTTCCTGCCGTTAAAAAAAGAGGCGCGCGTGGTTCCTGTTCCTGCGCCGACGATACGGAAGCCAGCTTCGACGAACGCGACGAAGCCGGGGCAAAAAAAAAATCGACGCGGCGCGAACGGACGAAATCGAGGACGGACCGCGAGGAACTGAGCGACGACGTCGAAGAGTCGGAGGCCGTCGAGGACGCCGTTCCTGAAAAGCCGAACCGTCGACGCAATCGACGTTCTTCCGCGGAAGAGCCTCAATTCAGCGCTTCAGGGACAGAAGAGAGCGCTGGAAACGACAAATCCGAACCAAAAGCGCTCCTCAAGTTTGGCGAACTTAAGCTCAGGAAGCCGACGCTTAAGGCTCTTCAGGCGATGGGATATTCCGAGCCGACTCCGATTCAGGCGGGCACAATTCCGACGATTCAGAAAGGCGTCGACGTTATGGGGCAGGCGCGAACCGGCACCGGCAAGACGGCGGCGTTCATGATCCCGATCGTGGAAGGCGTCGCCGCGTGCGAATCTTCCGGCGCGCCGCTGGCGGTCGCCGTTCTGCCAACGCGCGAGCTTGCCGTGCAGGTTCGCGACGAAACGAAAAAGATCGCGCGTTATTATGATCTCAGCGTCGTCGCGTGCTACGGCGGCAAGCCGCTCGCGTCGCAGGTCGAAAAGCTCCGCCAGGGCGTCGACATTCTCGTCGGAACTCCCGGACGCATCATTGACCTGGCCAATCGCGGCGCGCTGTCACTCGGTTCCGCGCGCTGGGTCGTCCTGGACGAAGCGGACCGGATGCTCGACATTGGATTCCGACCTGACGTGGAGCGAATTTTGCGTCAGACGCCACGTTCGCGTCAAACGCTCCTCTTTAGCGCGACGCTTCCTCCGCCGGTTGTCAGCCTTGCTCGAACCTACATGAAGGACCCCGAGCAATTTGACTTCAGTCAGAAAGACGTTTCCGCAGAAACGATCGAGCAGTTTTATATGACCGTCGATCAGGACCGTAAGTTTGACGCGCTTACCCGGCTCCTTGAGATTCAGAATCCTCATCAGGCGATCGTCTTCTGTCGCACCAAACGCCACGTGGACATGGTCGCGCGCCGGCTGGCTGCGAAGTTTCCGAGCGTCGAGGCGATTCATGGCGATCTTCCCCAGTCAAAGCGCGATCATATCATGCGCGATTTTCGCGCTGAAAAGATCAAGACGCTCGTCGCGACCGACGTCGTTGGACGCGGAATTGACGTCTCCACGGTCTCGCATATTATCAACTACGATATACCGCAATACTGCGACGACTACGTTCACAGGGTAGGGCGAGCGGGACGTATGGGACGCGAGGGCGTCGCCTTTACGCTCGTGACGGCGGGGGAGGGCGCGGAGCTCACTCGCGTTGAGATCCGCATCAACCGTTTGCTTGAACGTTATGAGATTCCCGGTTTCGAGGCTGTTTCGACTCCGAGCGAACAACCCGTTAAAGCGGAGCGCAAGCCAGTCTTCGGTCACAGTCGCCGGAGAATCAGCCGCGCGCTTTGAACGGCGTAAACAATCCACCGACTCGATTTTGTTTATCGCGCTCCGCTTTGGCAGCGCTCCACGGTGAGGCTTAAAATGTCCGGCGCAACAGTGAAAGATAAAGTAGAATGGTACGACGAATGCGTCGCGCTTCAGCAGGACGGCGAGCTTGCGACCGCCGTCTCCGAGCTCCGCAAGCTTGTCGACGTCTATCCAGATTACGGGCTTGCGTGGCTTGCTCTTGGCGTTTTCCTTCAACAGAAGGGGGACGAGGACGGCGCGCTTGAATCGACGCAGAAGGCGTGCGAGCTTGAACAGGACGATCCGTTCTATTTCACCGCGCTGAGCGCCGTTGCGATTAAATGCGGCAATCACGAGCATGCGGAAGCGGCGCTGATGCGCGCGCAGGAGATTCGCTTCGCCGCGCAGATGAAGAAGATGAACGAACTTCGCGACAAGGAGCTTGCCGCGCGCGAGCGCCGGGATCGCGAGCGCGCCGAGCAGGAAGCGAACGAAGGTCTGGACGAAGCGAAGTCCGAATGAGCTTGTCCTTTATTGATCCCCAACCCAGACGAGGAGAAACAGATAATGGCCGCGCAGCAAAAAAAAGCGCGTATTCTGATTGCCGACGACGAGCCGATCAATCAGGAGCTTCTTGAGGCGTTCCTGATCGATCAGGAGTATGAGCTTGAATTTGCCGACGATGGGCTCGACACGGTCAATAAGGCTAAATCGTTTCAGCCTGATCTCAT
>CACYBR010000393.1 GCA_902772705.1 uncultured Planctomycetota bacterium | reverse complement strand
GGCACAAGATAATCAGCGGCGGCGCGCAGCGCGTCGACCGTCGGACGCGGAAGGAAGACGGCGCGATCGCGGTAGACCGGCTCCTCGTACGTTGTCAGATTGTCGGCGAGCTTCGGCTGATATTCGCCCGCCTTGTTGATTTCGCGGCATTCGACGAAACTGGAGGGGAGAACGATATCTTCCTGACCCGTCTTAATCGCGTCGCAAGGCGCTTGAGTTCGCGGATCAATCCCAAAAATCTTTTCCACGATCTCGCAGACGCGCGCGTTCTTTTCAGGTCCTTCCGCCGCCATGGACGGCAGTCGCGTCGTCGCAAGAACGCGTCCGCCCGCCTCGTAAAACGCCAAAACCTTCTCGAGGTTCGCCAGCGAGACCACGTCGGCGCCGGGCAGAACAAACGCCTGGAATTCTTCCCAGTTCGCGACGTTGTTCAGACGCAGAACCGTCGCGTCGTCCTTCTTTTCGACGCTGCATTTTTCGTCGATCACCTGCGGATGAAGGAACGTGAAGTCGCGCCAAATCCGCGTTGAGAAGTCGGAGCCGACGCCAAGATAGTCCGTTTCGCGAGGAATCAACACGCCGTAGGGATAATCGTTTTTGACGAACGCGTGCTGGAAGTGGAAAAACGACTTGAGATTGTCGACCGGATACAGGAACGCAAAGTCGGCGACATGACGTCCTCCCTGGAGCAACATGCTGCATCGTGAAACGAAATTGCCATAACTCGGAAGGAATCCTTCGAGCTTCGGGTTGCGCCATGAAATCTCCGGCGGAATATAGACGGTCGCCGGATCGGTCCAGATCCCGTGCGGCAACAACATATTGCCGCCGCGCGCAAAAATCTCCATTGCGGAACGATACATCATCGACGGATCGAACGTATTGTCGCGATAGTTGCCGTAGATTTCAACGAAGCAGAGAGGGAAATCGTAGTTCCATGCCGCCGACGTGGGAATCTTGAACCCGTCGCGTCCGTGTCCGTAATAATGGATTGAATCGAAGAGGACCGCGTCGGAGCCTTTATGCGACGCCATCGCGTCTCCCGCCATGTCGATCGGCTCGATGACATAGGGGCCCTGAGGATGACCCGTTGAGATCATATCAAGCCCATGATCGACCCGCCACTGACGAACCATCGAGATATATCCGTCGGCAAAGAGACGGTTGCGGGTCGTCCAGAGTCGGTAGCGCGCCGAGGGCGTTTCCTCGCCGATCGGGTAGAAGAGCGCGGGATAGTCCAGATCGGGATCGGCGCCCCAGAGCGACCGATATTTGTCGTTGAATTCAAGCGCCCAGTTGCGCGAGCCTTCCGTCTGCGTATTCGTAATGTCGTCAAAGAACGACGCCCTGATCGTCGTGCCGAAATGTTCTGGGAAAAGGCTGTAGAACTTGTCATAGGTCAGCGAGAAGAAGTTCTTGACGGAACTCGGCGACATGTAGTCGACAAGATCACGCTTATCCGCGACGCATACGAAAAGGAAGATTTTCCACACGCCTTCCGGAACGTCCCACGTTATCGTTCCGTCGGCGGCGACATGATCGCGGATATTGACGCGTTCAAGCGTCTCCATGTTCATCGCGACCGCAGCCTGAAGAACGCCCTCGGGCTTGCCGTAAAGAGCCTTTTCGGCAAACGGGATCGGAGATTTTTCGGAGAATTTCGCGGGACCTTTAACCTCCCATTCGGCTTTGTCGAGGCGTTTGAGCGTCGAGTCGGGAAACTGCTCCTTGAGACGTCCGCCGGCGGTCCCGCTCGGAAAATCGACGTCGTCGTAAAAAATCACCCTCATTCCGAGCTTGTCGGCAAGGTCAAGCGCCTTGCCATACTGCGTCAGATACTCGTCCGACAGATATTTCGGCGTCGTCTTGGTCAGCGGCAGGAACGTGATTCCGCCAAAGCCGTTGCGCTGACCGACCTCAAAAATTTCGTTAATAATCTCGTCGGACAGTTCTCCGTTCGTATGCCAGAGCGGCAAACCTTTAAGCGGCATTTTACCGTCGTGAAAAATCGACGGCGCTTCATGGAACCAGATCTTGAAGGTCGACGCGTCAGCGTTGACCGCGCTCGGACCAAGAGACTTCTCCTGAAGCGCTTTCGACTCCGGGGAATCCGGTTCAAAGGCGCCGATCGCTGAACAGACCAAAAGACATGCCGCAAAAGCGACGCCGATTCTAAGCGTTGTAAATCGCATAACTTCAATCCTTCACGCAAATTGCGCGTTAAACGACAAGACTGCTTCGGCCCGTATGGCCCCGCGTCCCAAACTGCCGCAATTATACATGAGCGGTTTTAAAAACGCAACGATTCGCCCATGATGATAGGAACAGACTTGATCGTTCAGGTTCGTTCGCTCCGAATACTGCGTCGCGGCGACCGAAAGCGCGGTCATGTACGTTCCGCAATCGCTCGCGAGTCCCGATTTGCGCGGCAGAAGCCCCGCGGCGTACTCCCGCCTCTGCGTCGCGTCGAGACTCGGGCGCTTCTCAGGCTCTTCCCCCGTTCCGGGAACCGCGCCGTATGCCGCCAGCGTCGCATACGCCGACCCGTCCGTCACGCCGGTTCCGATCAGCGCGGCGAGCGTCGTCTGATTCTCAAAGCCCGTGTTCATACAAGTAATCTCGTCGTTCATGAGATTCAAAGCAAATACGAGGCTGTGTGAATAATCAAGCCGACCTAATCTCCTTTCATCCACGAAGCGCTACGGCGCGAGCTGATGAAAGGAGTCCCTGAAGGAATTTACACATAAATTTGGACTTGACCCTTTATTCTTGAACCCATTC
>CACYBR010000392.1 GCA_902772705.1 uncultured Planctomycetota bacterium | reverse complement strand
GCTTGGGCGAAAGATTCGACAATTAGTCGTCTAAGAGGGGCGTAATGGGAACGCCGACGTCGCCAACGTGAATATCGCCGACATAGGGTTTGGCCTGTTCCTTCAGAAGTCCGATTTTCATCGCAGCAAGCGTCGTCGTGAGAGTTGCTTTGATTGCGTCGGTTGCAACAGACCCGTCGTCGGCGTTAAGCCCGCTGGGAACGTCAATCGCGTAGATTGGTTTACGAGCGGCGTTGAGCAACGGAACGACTTCGTCATATGGCGCGCGCAGCGGACCGACCGCGCCTGTTCCCAGAAGCGCGTCGACAATCCAATCGGTCCATTCGAGGGAGTCGGCGAGCCTTTGTCGCGCCTCGCTCGACGTATCGACGTAGAATATTTTCTCAGGCGTTTCTCTCGTCATTGCCTGGACAATTCTGAGATTGACGAGCGCGTCGCCTTTGTATGCGTCAAAGGGCGCGAACGTCGCAATCCGGCAATCGATCCCAAGCAGTTCAAGGCGGCGGAAAAGCGCGAAACCATCGCCGCCGTTGTTGCCCTTGCCGCAACAGATCAAAACGCGGCGCGGAACCCTGCCTCCGTTCAACTTCGGCGCGTTCTCAACGAAGACGTCGGCAAGAGAACGCGCGGCGTTCTCCATAAGTAGAACCGTTGGGACGTCAAAACGCTCTGCCGCGTTGGCGTCGATTGCCCGGACTTTATTTACGGAGAGGACTGGCGTTTCCTTCGCCTTAACCTTGCGGCAGACGTACGCTCTCAGGAAATCGTTGTCGTCGATGATTTGCTCAACTTTGAGTCCGACCCGTTCAAAGATCCCTTCCAGATACCATGAGAAAATACTGTATTCGGAGGAAATGTGCTTATTAGCCTCCTGTCCTGCCGCTGTTTCCATCTCATTGAGGATTCGCTGAACGCTTTCCTGCCAATCAGGAACAGGGAAGGTAAAAACGACGTCATAGAGATAAAAGACGCCGTCAGGTTTGAGAAGTTCAGCGACTCGCTGCAACGCAACCGCCTTCCAAAAATCAGGAAGATGGTGCAGCGCGATTGACGAAATAATGACGTCAAACTGTTCCGGACGGTCTTTTATAGCCCCAAAAGTGAGGAAACCCGCATGATAAAGCCTGACGTTTTCGAGTTTTTGTTCGTCAAGCTTCTCTTGAAGGAGCGTGAGCATGTTTCTGGAGACGTCGGCTCCGTAAACTTGACGACAATATTTTGCCGCAGGAATGACAAACGCGCCGGACCCGCATCCAAGGTCGAGGACTGAATCGTTTGGACTTAAACCTGTTCGTTTGCAAATACGTTCAAATTCCGCGTCGAAGTCTCGGAATCGCCGATGACGGTTCTCGTAATTACGCACAACGCTGAGATCGGCGTAATCAACTCCGCTGGCCTGAAATTCGTTGTATATCCAGAGGGGAAGATCTGTATTGTTTGGCATGACTATATTCTTTTGAACTGCTTCGAGAATCGCGCCGCGCAAATTCTGTCCCCGCCATTATATATCATCGCGTCATGTAATAAAGCGGAGAAGTCGACGAAAGCGTTGGGGAAGGAGAAAGACGAGCGTCCGCTCGTCGCGTTTCTCATAAGTTTTTTTTCTGTTTTGCGTTCGTTTTCTTGCTTTTATTTTTTCGTACCGCTAAAATACGTAATACTGTTTTGACCGCCTGGCGCTGTTCGAAACGATTCGCGTTTTTTGCGACGCGCCGGTTTGAGACAGAGCGTTGGCTTTATACGTCCCTTATTCCGACTCGCTTTCACTGCTTAATGAGGAAGTCATGAGAAATTATACAAGACGTCGTTTTATCGAGGACACGCTGTTCTCGGCCGCCGCGATTGCCGCTTCTAACGGCCTCTGGATTCCCAAGTCCGCGCGCGCTCAGGAAAAGAAGGTTTCCCCCAACGAAAAGCTTGGCGTTATGATCGTCGGGTGTGGCGGCCGTTCTGGCGACCACATCAGCGGTTATCTCGCCGACGACAGGGTTAAGATTTTGTATCTCTGCGATCCCGACTCTGATCATGCTCAAAATCGCGCCAAGATGGTTGAAGAGAAGGCTGGATATCGTCCGAAGATCGTCGCCGACCTTCGCGACGCTCTTGACGACCCCGCGCTCGATTTTGTTTCCTGCGCCACCGCCAACCACTGGCACGCGCTCTGTGGCGTTTGGGCGATGCAGGCGGGTAAACATGCGTACATTGAAAAGCCGATCTGCCATAATATTCACGAAGGCAAGGCTCTTATCGCATGCGCCAGGAAGTACGACGTAATGTGTCAGGTGGGCTCTCAGTGCCGTTCCAATAAGGCTCTCAAGGATGCGTTCGAATACGCTCGTTCTGGCGGAATCGGCGAGATTAAACTTACGCGAGGCCTTTGCTATAAGCGTCGTAAATCGATTGGCGCGCTTGGTCGGTATAAGGTCCCTGAGACGGTCGATTATAATCTCTGGAGCGGGCCCGCGCCCATGGTTGATCCACCGACACGTCCGAACTTCCATTATGACTGGCATTGGCAACGCCTCTTTGGCAACGGAGACCTCGGTAATCAGGGACCTCACCAGACTGATATTGCCCGGACTTTTCTCGGCGTCGATCAGTTTCCAACCAGCGTAATCTCGTATGGCGGTCGTCTTGGTTATCAGGCAGAGCGTCATGACGACAATTATGTTGACGCTGGCGACACAGCCAATACGGAAGTTTCGATTTACAATTATGAAAAAGACGGCAAGACCCTTGTTTTCGAAACTCGCGGTCTTGAAACGGACGACTACCGAGGCGCTAAGATTGGCGTTGTCGCTCATGGTTCTGAAGGTTATCTTGTTCAGATCCAGTACGACTACTGCGCCGCGTTCGATAAGGACATGAAGCTTGTAAAGGAATTCCGCGGCGGCGGCAACCACTTCCGTAACTTCGTTGACGCGATTGTCAACCATGATTACGCCAGCCTCAATGCAGACGCTCGTTGCGGTCACCTTTCCGCAGGCCTGAGCCATGTCGGCAATATTTCTTACTATCTCGGCGAAGATAATAAGGTCTCGGTTGAAGAGGCCAAAAAGATTGTTGCAGATATTCCAGGAAACGACGATAATCTCGACACGCTCCAGCGTACGATCGATCACCTCGTTAAAAACGGCGTCGATCTCGATAAATACCCGATTTCCATGGGACGCGCCCTCAAGATCGATCCAGAGACCGATTCCTTCGTCGGCGACGCCGAAGCGACCAAGATGGAAACACGCGAATATCGCGGCGAATTCGTCGTTCCGGAACTCGACAAGATTTGATTTTCCCACGATGACAGAAGCGGTTTGACCGCAATGTATTTGCTCGTCGTCAGACGGAGGCGCGTTCCGCCTTGTCTGACGACGTGTTTTATGGAACGAGGTAGCGACATGACAATCGACCAAGCTGGCGAGTCGAACAAAGATTTGATTTTCAGCAGTATAAAAGACCGTGTTGAAGATATTCGCGGTCGTATTGACGAAGCGGCGAAACGTTCGGGGCGATCCGGCTCCGACGTTCTGCTGGTCGCCGTTTCCAAGTACGCGGAACCCTCTGACGGCGTCGTTGAGGGGTTCCTTCGCGCTGGCGTGTTTGATCTGGCCGAAAATCGACCCCAACGCCTGTTGGAAAAGACCGAACTTTGGGATCGCAGTTCATTTTGGCAGGGGACGTTGTCTCAAACCTTTCTTTCTGCTCAGGCTCGCAAAGACAAAACCTCAAACGAAACGCTCCGATGGCATTTCATTGGTTCTCTTCAGCGCAACAAAGTCCGACGTATTTTGCCGTATGTTTCCTTGATTCACTCAGTGGATTCCTGGAAGCTGTTGGAAACGATCGAGCGTGTTTTAACCGAAGAAGAAATTGCCGCTTCTAAACGTTTGACCGCAGACGTGGAGACGGTCCCTTTTCCTGTGAAAATATCCGTCCTTCTGGAAGCGCATATTTCGGAAGACGTCTCAAAGCAAGGATTTGCGCCGGACGAAATAATCAGGATCCTGCCAAAAGTTGCAGAACTTAAGCATGTGGAGGCGCGTGGACTCATGGGAATGGCTGGATTGACGGCGTCGCCAGCCGAGACGCGCCGACAGTTTGCAAGGTTACGCACAACGCTGGAGGAGTGCCGTAATTGCTATCCTGAATTGACGGGATTCACTGAACTCTCAATGGGAATGAGCGGCGATTTCGAAACGGCGATTGAAGAGGGCGCGACGATTGTGCGCGTCGGTTCTGTTCTATATCCAGACGCGTAACGGCGTCTTTGTATCATAATGTCCCATAAGGCGTTTTAGCAGTTTAAAATGTGTAACGACGAGGAGCGTGCATGATGAGATCTAAGGCGTTGGTCGTGTGCAGTGCAGTTTTGTTCAGCATTCTCTTTGGTTTCAGTCCCGCTTCCTTCGCGGGCAACGCGTTGTTTCGCTGGGAGAAAAACGATTTTGCCGCGACGCTATATGACGGCGATCAGATTGTTTTTTCTTTCCAGTATGCCTTCATAGATCATGCTCCTCTTGTGCCTGTAGGGGAGCCGCGCCGTTTCGCCGGCGATTATCTCTATCCTTTGAATGGTTTGGATGGCGAGAATCTGACGGATAACGCGCCCAAAGATCACTACCATCATCATGGGGTTTTCTGGACGTGGCCGGGCGTCTTCGTTCATGACAACGACGGATCGACAAAAACATACGATCTTTGGACTTCCAATACGCCGATTCGACAGCGATTTGTGAAATTTCTGGCCTGTGAGGTCAACGACGACGTCGCCACGCTTTCAGTCGAGAACGGATGGTATGTCGACGGTAAATCCACAACGCCAGACGAGGAACTTGACGCGTCGAAAAAGGGCGAGACGATCGCAGACAATGAAAAATTCTATGGGGACAAGATCGTGAGAGAGATTGTAACAATCACGACGCGTCCCGCTGGAACTTTTGAGGGCGTCGCGTGTCGTTCGATCGACGTCGAATTAACGTTGATTCCAACGGAACGTCCCATTTCGCTCCAGGGCGCCGAAAAGAAAAGCTACGGAGGTTTGACGATTCGTTTTCGTCCGGTTGGCGAAATTGGAAAAGATCGTTTTATAACGACGGACGAGGGCGTAGCAAAGGACGACATGCCAGAGAAGAGTCTTCGTTGGGCCGATTATACGTCTCGTTTTGGCGCGCTCGACGAAGCAACAGGCGAGCCTACGGCGTTGAGTGGCGCGGCGATTTTCCTTTCGCCGAATTTTCCCGATTTTCCGCCCACATGGTTGACGCGTTACTACGGTCCTCTTTGCGTTGGATTTCCCGGCGTCGTTGCGAAACGTTTTGAAGTTGGGAAGCCGATTGTTATGAAAGCGCGTATCTGGGAACATAAAGGTCTTGTTTCGACAGAAGTTTTGAAAAAGGCTTTCGAGGAATGGGCTGTTTCTGAAAGGACGGAGGAAGACAAGTGAGCTTAAAAAGTAGAATCAATCGGAGCATAAGACGCCTTTGTCTGGGAGGAGCGTTCTTTTTGTTACTGGGCGCCGTTTCTTTTGGCGCCGACGCTTTTCGTTGGAAACTTGAAGACGCGACGCTGGTTTTATCTGACGACGGTAAATCTCAGATATTGAAAAACGATGGGAAACCTGTCGCTGACAGGGGTTACGCATTTCGTTTGACAATGAATGACGGATCCCGCGTTTATCCGACGAAAGTGACTCCGAAAGAATCGCGCCGTGATGAAAACGTTTTTGACGTTGTCTTCGAAAACGGCGCGATAGCGACTTACCTCGTTACGACCTCTCAAGACGCCGTTCTTTTCAAGTTGGTTTCACTGGCGTCAGACGACGTCGACGAGGCCGCAATCTTTATGTTGGCTGTTCCTCACGACTCTTCAATTTCGGGCTGGATCAACACGAAGACGCTTGACGATGGATTTCGCGTTGGCGTTATGACGACGTCGATTAACGTCATTCCTCATCATTCTTCCGGCGATGAATATAGAGCCGATCAGAAGGATTGTTCGCATACGTTCAAGTCTCTTAGTCGCGCCGACGCGGACGATCCCAATTCTGACGATTCGAAGCCAGTCGCTGAATTCTGCGCTTCCTCTAAGCGAAAAACGAACGACGGGTGGAGCGTTCGTGGTCGGAATTTTGAAAAGGCTCTGGATTTGACAGGTTGCGTTTGTCTTCGCGCTCGCGTTTATGGCGATGGGAAGGGGGAAAGCCTTAAGGTGCAGCTGGGAGGCAAACGAGGTCATCGTGACGATTATATCTCGATGGATTTCAATGGTTGGAAAGTCTGTGATCTTAAAGCTCCTGCGTTGAACGATCTTTCCTACGACAATGTTCTCAATCTCAATCTTTACTACAACGGGCTGCCGGCAGAGGATACCGTTCGGTGTCTTATCGATTGGATAGACGTGGTCTTTGACGACGGCAAGGGAGGCGAGCGTGTTATTCGTCTGGAGGATTTTTCCTCCGACGTTTCGCCGTTTTGGAACGACTCCACGAGCATCCTGACCGCAAAGAGCTTTGCGCGTCACAAGCTTTTTCCCGCGAGTTGCGCCGTCGTCGCGGCTCCTGGCCAAAAATGGGCTGATTCTGTCGAACGCCTTCAGCAACGCGCAGGCGTTCCTTCTCCCAAACCGGGCGGAGGATGGCGCGGCGATTCGCCATGGATCCATCAGTCGTATTTTTTCCTGACGAATTTCAACGTCGACGAATATGACGAAGCGTTGGCGATTGCCAAACGCGGCGGATTCAAACAGATTCTTCTCCTTCAGAATTCCTGGTGCCAGTCTACTGGAACGTACAATGTTAACGAGAAGAACTTCCCAGGAGGGCTTCCTACGCTCAAGGAGACGGCGGAAAAGTTTAACCGCGAAGGGATCCGTTTTGGTCTCCATCTTCTTGGCGCTTCGGTCGATCTCAACGATCCGTATTTGACGCCCGTTCCTGACAAGCGGTTCGTGACGGACGTTTCTTCTACGCTAGCTGACGATTTGGACGACAATTCAGAGTCGAATATCGTCAAGACCTCCGACGACGCGACTGTTTTTCCCGTTGGGGAGGATCCCTACATGGGATCGGGACAAGTGGCGCGCATCGACGACGAGCTTATTGAATACGCCCGAACGGAAGTCGACGGACTTTATGATTGTAAACGCGGCCTCTATGGCACGAAGATTTCCAGTCATAAGAAGGGCGCTCCCGTCGTTCACTTTACGCGTGCATATGGATATCATATGCCCGACCTTGATACGGACTTTATTGACGAGATTGCCGGGAATTTTGCGAAAGTCGCCAACGAGTTGCCGATCGATATGATTTATTTCGACGGTTCTGAAAAGCTTCAGCGACCGAACGAAGGATCGGAACACTGGTATTACAACGCTCGGCTTCATAAGGCTTTTTACGACAAACTGAATAATAAGAATCTGCTGGTCCAGGGGAGCAGTTGTTCTCCGTATTCCTGGCATATGATTTCTCGCAACGCTTCCGCAGACGGCCACGACGACCTAAAGGCGTACCTGGAAGAGCGAAGCGGCGGTTTCAACCCGGAACATCCGAATTATTCATATCTGGACGTCGGTTGGTACTATGCCTACGATAAAAACGCGACGCCTGATATGTACGAATACTGCCTTGGCGCAACGATTGCCTACGACGCGTCCTTCTCGTTTCAAACGTCCGTGAGCGCCGCTACCACGCATCCTTTTATTGGCGAGATTCTTGATATGATTCGCGAATATGAGGATCTGCGTCTTTCTGGTCGAATTCCAGAAGAGCTTCGTCCGCTCTTTGAACTTGACAGAAGACTTGCCGGGAGGAAGACTGTCGAAGAACGTAATGCGCTACTCGACCTCCGGAAAGAATTCCACCTTGAGAAAAACGCCGACGGCAAGCAACAATTTCGCAGGGTTGTTTACCCGGTTTGGCAGAACGTTTTTTCGGGCGAGAGCAACCTTGGCGGCACAACGTCGTCTGACTCGCGCAAAGAAAACGACGCATATGTCTGGGAACTTAAGGTTGACGCGCCGTCTCGCGTTGGACTTCAGGTCCATTTTAAGCCTGAAGGCGAAACGGCTGAGGAAATGAAGCTCGTTAATCCCCGTATAACCTTCACGAAAGACGGAGAGTCGCGTCCTGTTGGTTCGATTGACATTTCTTGCGAGATCTCGAGAGGACAATTCGCGTTTGCGCTCCCTGGACAGAAGAAGACCCTTTACGGTCTGCCGGCTTCTGAGCCTGAAACTCTCGATTCGGAAACGCCGGAGATTCGTCTTGAACCGGGCGTTTACCATGTGACGTTTGAAGCGGACTCAGGCGCTGACGTTCCGGCGCGAGTGCGTACGCCTCTCTATACGGACGAAATATTTCCGATTCCTGAATGATCGTTTCGGCAACGAGTGATTAAAGAAAAGGAGCGCCTTACTGACGTCAGTAGGGCGCTCTCTGTTTCTTGGGTTAAAGCAAAACGGGAATCAGCCGTAATATTTCGCCTTGGCCGCGACCATCTGGTCAATAGCGCGAAGGTTATGATCGTGGTCTTTAGATTCGGTGAACTTCCACGGCGCCAGCAAGTATCCGAGGAGTTTTTCGTCGTTGAGGTTTTCCTTGCCGAATTTGACCGTCAAATCGAAGTTCTCATCGTTGGCCCAGTTAGAACCGGTCGGAATTTGATCGTAGCCCGCCTTTTTGAGATCGAGGTAGAACTTGGCGTAAGAACACGTTTCAGGATTGAAATCTTTATCGTAGTACCAGTTGCTCATAACGACCGACTTGGGCGCCCACTCGAGGAAATCGGGATGATTCCAACCGTAGTCGGCCCAAACCCAGGGACGTACGCCGAGTTTATCACACTCTTCAACGAAGAAGAGAAAATCGTGTTTCCAGAGTTCTTTCTGTCGGACGACGACATATTCGAGAGTGCGCTGATGTTCGTATGTTTCTTCGTCGTAACCAAGGTGGAAGAAACGCGGATGGTCAAAGAGTTCAGTAACTTCTTTGAGGAGGTCGGCGCAGACCTTGTAGTAGGTTTTCGTGGAGAGCATTCTCGAATAATCGCCGAGCCAGAAATCATGGCACGCTGAGAAATTCAGCTTCGGAATGGGTTCAAGTCCAAGTTTACGCATACGGTCAAGATCTTCCCGGAGTTTTTTGACCGTCCATGCGCCCTTGATCGCGATTTCAGGATGACTCTCATACTGGACGCCTTCGCCCAGGTCGACAACAATCATATTAAGACCGGACTTGCCCGCTTTTTCTGTAAGCTCGTCCCAGAGCTTTTCCTCACAGGTAAAGTGATCGACGGGCGGCGTATACGCCGTAGGACAGTCGCCCCACATGTTGCGACCAAGATGCAGAAGAAGCCCCCAGGAAAGACCTGGCGCCGGCGCTTCAGCCGCGAACGCGCCGGACGCCGAGAGGGCGGAAAGGATCGGGGAAGACGCCAGCGTTGCCGCGCCGGCTTTCATGAAGTTACGTCGAGTTAAAACAGCCATGGAATTCTCCTAAAGATATGTTTTTTGTTTTGGTTTCCGAATGAAGCAAATAAAGACGCCGATATAACAACGGACTCTCAGGACGCGCAGGGGCTTGCGTTGCAGGCCGATACTCAGCCGTAATACCTGGCTTTTGCCGCAGCAACCTGATCGATCGATCTCAGATTATGTTCATGGGAATCGGCGTGAGTGAACTTCCACGGAGTTTGGAGATAACCCAGGAGACGCTCGCCGCTGAGTTTTTCTTTACCGAATTTGACCGTCAGATCAAAGTTTACGTCGTTGGAGTGATTGGAGCCTGTTAATATTTGGTCATATCCGGCGTTTTGGAGGTCAAGATAAAATTTGACATGAGGATTGGTCTCTGGATTGAAGTCCTCGCCATAGTACCAGTTGCTCATAACGACGGATTTTGGCGCCCATTCAAGGAAATCTGGGTGATCCCATCCGTGGTCCGCCCAAATCCACGGACGAACGCCGTTCTTTTCACATTCGTCGACGAAGAAAAGAAAGTCATGCTTCCAGAGCTCCTTCTGACGGATTACAACGAAATCCAGCGTTCTTTGATGAACAAAAGCTTCTTCGTCGTAGCCCAGATGGAAAAAACGTGGATGATCAAAAATTTCGGACACTTCCTTGACGAGGTCGGCACAGACCTTGTAATAGATCGGCGTCGAAACCATGTGCGCGTATTCGCCAAGCCAAAAATCGTGGCACGCGGAAAAGTTTAGCTTTGGAATCGGTTCCAGTCCGAGTTTGCGCATGCGATCAAGATCTTCCCGGAGTTTTTCGACGCTCCATGCTCCTTCGATTGCCAGTTCCGGATGACTTTCATATTGAACGCCTTCGCCGAGGTCGACGACGACCATGTTGAGCCCGGACTTTGCCGATTTTTCCGTCAGCTCGTCCCAGAGTTTCTCTTCGCAGGTGAAGCGATCCACGGGCGGAGTGTAGGCAGTCGGCGAGTCGCCCCACATATTGTGCCCCAGATGTAACAAAACTCCCCAGACCATTTGAGACTCGGTCTTTTCATCTGCGAGGGCGCCGGAGGCGGCAAGAGCGGAAAGGATGGGGGAGAACGCCAACGCGGAGTTGGTTGTTTGACGGCGACGTTGAGAGAACCTGGTCATGCTATTCTCCTGAGAGGTGATTCGGATCCTTGTTCATTCAGTTAAGGCAGAACAAGATGAGCGCCGGACTAAGAATACTTGTCCGACGCTCATTTTAAATGAAAGCATGTGGAATTGCAAACAATTGATATATCAGAAACCGTAAACAGACCCCTGCCGTCTTCTTCGATAGACATAAACAACCAGTCCTATGAGAAGAGGCGGAATTGGCGGGAGAATCGCGGCGCACGTTTTGTAGCGCCCTTGAGTCTGACGTACATATTCGTCAACCTCGCGTTGTTCTTCTTCAACCTTGCGGTCGAACTTACGCTTTTTCTCGTCGAGGACGCTTGTAAGACGTTGCTGGGCGGCGACGATTGAGGACTGTAGCTCAACCGATTCCTCACGACTGAGTTCTTTTCTGGCGCCGTCGCGCTCCGAGAGTTCCCGCACCGTCTCCTGGAGTTTAGATTCTTCCTTTTTGCGTTCTTCCTCAAATTCTTTCATGTATGTTATTTGGGAAATCGTCGCGCGATCGCGGATCTTACGCGTTGCTTCTTCAATACGCGTTAACGTGCGATGGCGCGGTCGACGACTTCTGATCGCGACGAGCGAATCTTCGCCGGCGAGTTTGTCGACAACGTTCAAAACGAACGTGATGTTGTCAAAGTCGAATGAAACGCCGTTTCTAACGTCAGAACCCATTTCTCGCAGCGTGAAGAATCCAGGAGTTGCCATATCCACGTCGGCAACGACGACGACGTTATATTGCGGATCAGTTGAAACGCTTTGTTTGTCGGAGAATTCTGCCGGAACCTGAAACGCTTTGGGTACTGGTCCGGTAATATGAGCCGCCAACGTATACGCGGCGTTGCGATCGAGTCGTTTGCGACTTTGAGTGCGAATTCCCATGGGGACGACGTCCTCAACTGCGGAATACCCTCCCGCTTCCGTACGAATCAAGGGCGTGAAGGTTGTTTCTGCGTTTTCCGCCTGGTCCAGACAGCCGACAAACGGAAAAAGGAGATGTTCCAAAGACGAGACGGTCGGATCCTCCTGATTAAACGGCGTAAACGCGTTGGTTTCGTTGTCTGAGCTTTCAGGATTAAAACGAATCGGACGTTTATCAACAAAAAGATATTCTTCGGAGAGTCCTGCAAGCTTCGGATACGGATTGTAGTTTTTCCAAAGAATGTTCCCTCCGTCGAATTTAATTCCAAGAGCGGTCCAGAGAATACTAATTTCTCCTTTGAGCGGTGGAATCGGATTGGTTGGCGTCGGTCGACGTTTCTCGTACGTGCCAGGCAAAAATTCCAGAAAGATCGGTCGCGGATCTTCGAAGATAGCGACAGGCTGTCCCTGACGGACGACGTTGATGAAATTCATTTCTTCAATCGTTCCGAGAGAGGAGGGCTGGAAGGCAATAAGAACGTCGTATTTGCCTGGAACGAGACGTTGCGAGGGATCGACCGCTTCGACAATATACTGTTTACTAAGCTCATCGACCAGAGGCCATGGTTTTTGAATTTCTCGTCCATAGTCGTCGACGCGACCGAGCGCCCCGGCGTCCGTACTGAGAATCCCGATTTTCTTTTTGGGCGGCGAAGAGACGTTGCGTAGTGAGGAGACCAGCTCGTATTCGACCGAGAGTCCACGATTCATAAACGGTATGACCTTGGTTCTGGATCCGCAACGAAAGACGATTGTCAGAAAGATCGAATCTTCGCGTAGCTGACCGCGAGAATCAAAGACGACTTTTCTGGGACGAACGTCGTATTGACGTTCAAGCCGGTACGCTTCCGGCGTGTTGGGTGAAATGTCGCGAACGTCCAGAAAGATCGGCGTTTTCGAGCGATTTTTCAGCTCGTTAAGAATCGAGACAATGTTGAGTTTTGTTTGAACATATTCCTGCGGAACTCGAGCGCTCAATCTGGCTTCAACGACGATGGGATAGGACGCGGAATGTTCCTCCAGAAGCTTGAGCGTTTCAGGAGAAAGCGCGCTGAGTTTTTCCGCGGTACAGTCGACGCGGAAGTCGTAACTACGAATAATGCCGACGATCGAGACCGATAGTAAAACGGAAGCTAACACTCGGTAAACGTAGCGGCAGGTTCTTGCTTTGGGATTGTGGGCTTGCCACGTTTTGCGGTTGAGCAGGATGACGCAAATATAAATTGCAATCGCCGGGATCACGAGGAAATAAACAACGCTTGAGAGCGACAAAACCCCGCGACCGAACGGTTCCAGAAACGCGTCGACGCTGAAGGATTTGAGGAAGCTGGCGGTACGATCGGAGATTGGAAGCGCGTCGGCCCATTTGAGCGCGACCAGTGGAACGTTGAAGAGCGCGCCGAGAATGTAAGCGACGGTAAGCTGAGAGGTGAGATAGGAAACGATCGACGCAATTGACGTCGTTGCTATTCCTACGAACCAGTATCCGCAGTATGTCATGAAGAAAAGCCCCGGATCAGGAGAGCCGAGGAACTTCAAGATCATGAAATTGGAAAACGCAGAAAAGAGCAGAGACGCCGTGTAGACCAACGCCGCCGCCAGGAATTTGCCCAAGACGATCTCGATTGAGGCGATCGGTTGGGTTGTGAGTAGCTCGTCGGTGCCGAAACGTCGTTCGTCAGCCCAAACGCTCATGGAGATTGCCGGCGCGAAAATGAGCGCGATCAGTGGAAACCAGACGTTCAGTTGCGCGAGATTCGCCAGATTGGAGTTGACGAAATTATCGGGTAAAAACGCCGCTCCGGAGCTCAGAAGAACAAAAACACAAATAAAAACGTAACCAGTTGGATTTAAAAAGTAGGCCAGAAAATTACGTTTAAATACTGCGAACATAGTTGATTTTAATTGGGTTAACGCGAGACTGTCGGATTGTGGGGTTCTGTTCTGATAATAGCGCCGGCTATACTATTCGGTCGCTTTTTTAACGGGAAGGTAACGCTCAACGCGCTTGCTGGTGAGTTCTTTGAATTTTTGATCAAAATCGTCGGTCGTCTTGCCAAATTGATCGACCGAACCGTCAAAGACGATTCTCCCGTCGGAGATAAAAACAACTCGGGACGCTACGGCGCGAACCTCCTGAAGAATATGAGTGGAAAGGAGGATTGTTTTCGTTTGTCCGATCCTCTTGATTGCGTCGCGGACGTGCTGGATCTGATTTGGATCAAGTCCGGCTGTCGGTTCATCGAGAATGACGACGTCTGGGTCGTGAAGAAGCGCTTGCGCCATGCCAACACGCTGTCGATATCCTCGGGATAGACGCCCCAATGGTCGGCGGAATACCGACTGCAATTCGCATAATTCCACAACGTCGTTGATTCGGTTACGACGTTCTTTTGGGGGAACGCGGCGTAGTTCCGCAAAGAACTTTAAAAGGGACTCTGGCGTCATATCGGGATAGAGCGGTCCATTCTCTGGGAGATAGCCGAGACGTCGCGCGCCGTCAATTCGCTCCCTGCACATATCGTAACCAGCAATTAGCGCCGAACCGGACGTTGGCGCGAGGAATCCCGTGAGCATTTTCATTGTTGTGCTTTTGCCCGCGCCGTTGGGTCCAAGAAAGCAAGCGACCTCGCCCTTTCCAATGTGGAACGAAACGTTTTCCGTCGCGATGAATCGTCCGTAGATTTTTGTAAGATTCTTGGCTTCGATCATGATGAGTAGCGTGTTACGACGTTGATTGGTTTGGTCTTATACGATTTTAGGAATTACGCCTGCCTCCAGATTCCAGATTCATCTTCTGAGACCGTTTTTCCTGGCGTGAGGACAAGAGGGATCGCCTTCGTGTATTGTTGAACGGCGTCGCTCCATTTATCGACGCTTTGAGCAATGGGCTCCCAGGTGTTGTAGTGACAGGGGACGACGTACTGGGGATTGATGGCGTTGACTGCGTCCAGCGAGAGGGACGGTCCCATCGTAAAGCGATCGCCGATAGGAAGAACGGCGACGTCTATTCCAAGTTGCCCGATCCAGTTCATTTCCGTGAAGTACCCGGAGTCGCACGCAAAATAGATCGAGAAAGCCAACGCGTCGTCAAGCGTGTTCTTCATCGGTTTGATCGGCGCATTTGCCGGCGAAAGATGCGTTCCGTTTTGTGAGAAGGAAAGGATAAAACCGACTGAGTTGCCGCCCGGCGAATTATCAGGCATCGTGGAGCTGTGAGGCGCTTGTACCATCATAATCTGCGCCTTGGGGTCCTCCGGATTCTTCGACGCCGGAAGATAGATCGCGCCTCCGATATTCATACTTTCGGTTTTCAGTCCCTTTTTCGCAAAGAATCCGGCAACTTCGGCTACGCTAATGATTGTCGCGCCTGTGTTTGCCGCTATTTCGGGAACGCTGGCACAATGGTCGGAATGACCATGGGATACGAGCAGATAGTTTGCCTTGATCTCGTGAGCCTGAACGGGAGCGACTCCATTGACGAGAAAAGGATCGACGAGAAATTTACACCCGTTGTATTCGAATAAAAAACAGTTGTGACCGAGCCAGGTAAGTCTTTTGGACGCTTTTTCCATAGAGAACACTCCCGATAAATTGCAGATCAATCGACAAAAAGCCGTGATTCACAATGGCGACTTCTCGTTTCGGAATCAATCGTGTTTGTTTCCTCCCGATGCGAAACACGGAATCATTCTGGATATTAACGAATATGTCGTTTGGAGTCCAGCTTGAAAACCGGGAGTTTCTGATTGATTGTTCCTGACTCGTTTCGGTTTAATTTTATAGGTTTAAAACGAAACAGCCTAATTGTCACGAATCGTCAGCTCATGAATATGACGTATTGAGCGGTTTTCAATTGCCATGTCTCAACAATTCTCAGATAAGGAACAAAATTGTATAATCGTTTCAAGGATTAATTTTGATGTTTTTAATAAAAATGGACCTTCTGGACTTGTTAAAACCGTGGTTTCTGTGATAATTCTAACTCGATTGTTATAAGATTGTTTCCTTTGAAGGTTCCGTCGTGCAGAGCTGTTTTTATAGAGAAAACAGCGTTTTTACAGGATGTTCGGCTCATGTCAGAATTGCATAATCTAAGAAATATCGGTATCTCCGCTCACATCGATTCAGGGAAGACGACGCTTAGCGAGCGTATTCTTTTTTATACGGGCCGAACCCACAAGATGGGCGAAGTTCACGACGGGGGCGCCACGATGGACAGTATGGAGCTTGAGCAGGAACGTGGCATAACAATTGCCAGCGCAGCGACTCGCGTCCATTGGCACGACACGACAATTAACCTCATTGACACGCCTGGTCACGTCGACTTTACCGTGGAAGTCGAACGTAGCTTGCGCGTTCTTGACGGCGCCGTTTTGGTTCTCTGTTCTGTCGGCGGGGTTCAGGCGCAGTCTCTTACGATTGATCGCCAGATGAAACGTTACGCTGTGCCGCGCCTGGCTTTCATCAACAAGATGGATCGGGTTGGCGCAAATCCTCGTCGCGTTGTACAGCAACTCCACGACAAACTCAACTGCGACGCCGTCCTCATGCAGATTCCAATTGGCGCTGAACATGATTTTGAAGGCGTTGTCGACCTGGTAACCGGCAAGGCAATCTACTTTGACGGACCTCAGGGGGAAATCCTCCGTTACGAAGAAGTACCAGCCGAACTCCAGGACGAGTACGAGAACTCTCGCCGCGACATGCTCGAAGCGCTTTCCATGTTTAGCGACGATCTAATGGAACTCCTGCTCGAAGAAAAAGAAGTTCCCGAGGAAATGATCCATAAGATTGTCAAGAGCGCGACGCTTTCGCGTCAGTTGACGCCTGTTTTTCTCGGTTCTGCTTACCGTAACAAGGGCGTGCAGCCGCTTCTCGACGCTATTTCTCGTTATCTGCCTTCCCCTGAGGAACGTGAATCCTTTGCCTTTCGCGTCAATGCGGAGACGGGCGAGGAAGAAAAATTCATGCTTTCACCCGCCGACGAAAACGCGCCGCTCGTCGCTATGGCGTTCAAGATCGTCGACGATCCTTATGGAACGCTGACTTATATGCGCGTATATCAGGGCAAGCTGGAAAAGGGATGTTCTTACTACAACCAGCATACGGGTAAAAAAGAGCGTGTCAGCCGCATTTTTCGTATGCACGCCGAGCAACGCGTTGAACTAGATTTTGCGGGCGCAGGCGATATCGTCGCCGTTATTGGCGTTGATTGTTCTTCTGGGGAGAATTATTGTTCCGAACAGAATTATTGCACGCTTGAGTCAATCTTTGTTCCCGAGCCCGTTATTCAGGTGGCGATTAAACCGCTCGAAACGCGTGATTCCGACAAGCTTAGCAAGGCTCTTTATCGTTTCCGAAAGGAAGATCCAACTTTAACGGTTCAGACAGATCCTGAAAGCGGCGAGACGCTAATCGCGGGAATGGGCGAGCTTCATCTTGACGTCTACATCGAACGGATTCGCCGTGAATACAAAGTTGAGGTCGAAACGTCCGCGCCAAAGGTCAATTATCGTGAAGCTCCGACGGTGAGCGTTGATTTTGATACGAAGCACAAGAAACAGTCCGGCGGTTCCGGACAGTATGCGCATATTCGTGGAACGATGGG
>CACYBR010000391.1 GCA_902772705.1 uncultured Planctomycetota bacterium | reverse complement strand
TCGTTGTTGCGACGCGCGTTCGGCTTTGATATAATCGGGACCGATCGCGGATAACGCGCAACGAGCGCCGTTAACCGCGCGTCTCGATTGTAAAAAACCGACTCCAACATTATACCGGCGTAAAAAACGCGCCGAAAGGGGGACGACTGTGAAATCTACCCGAGGTCTTTGGACGGCGGCCGCTATTTTGGCGGTCTTGTCGATTCTGTCCGGTTTAGGCGTTTCACGCGCGAGGGCGACCGACGAAGAGGAAATGGCTATCAAAACGCGCGCCGCAGAGATTGAGTCGACGCTCGACGACGTTTACGGCGCAAGAGCGGCGTCCAACGAGTACTGGCTTCGTCTGAAAGAAGCCTCGAACGCGGCGCAGATCCTTAAGAATGCGGAAAACGTCGTCAAGACGGAACCCCCGAAAGCTACCGAAGAACTCTATAAGGAATATTACAGAAACGGCAATCGCTCAAACTACCAGAGCGTGCGCTTTCGGCTTGAAAGTCGAATCATCCAACTGACGCTCGCGGAAAAAATTGAAGGCAAGGGTCGGTTCGTCGACGCGCTCAACGCCGAGCTTGACCGATTCTGCGACCTCAAATCATGGGTCCTGCCGGCGCACGACCGCGACGCGCAAATCTACGACGGCAAGGCGATGTACTCTGATCTTGGCTCGACGCTCGCGGGAGCCAACGTTGCGATCGCGGTCAATCTTTTGGAGGACAAGCTCGATCCCCAAATTGTGGAAAAAGCGAAGCGAGAGGTGGAGCGACGCGTGCTTGAACCGTATGAACGCGCGGTCAAGAAACAGTACGACGGCATGTGGTGGGTCCGTACGACCAACAACTGGAACGCGGTATGTCACGCGGGCACGACGATCGCCGCGCTCAATATAGTGGAATCCAAGGCTCGCCGCGCGTTCTTCATCGCGGGCGCGGAGTATTTCTCAGAACATTTTTTCTTCAAGGGGTTTACGGAAGACGGATATTGTTCGGAAGGAATGGGCTACTGGAACTACGGGTTCGGCAACTATATTTATCTCGGGGCGGCGATCCGTTTCGCGACGCATGGTCAGGTGGATATGTTCCGGTTCCCTAAGGTTCACGCGGTCCTTGACTTCGCGCCGAATCTTGAGATCGATCAGGGGAACTACGCCGTCTTCGCCGACTGTTCCGCGAACGCGGGTCCTAACTCGCATTACGTCGGTTATCTGAGCCGTCTCAAGGACTACGGGTACAAAGAATTCGAGGCGCGAGCGTTTGGAAAGAACTTCCATCCCAACGACCTCGTAGAAACGACGACCATCGGCTATGACGAACCAGTCGTTTTCCGTGAGGAAACGGACGAGCCGCAGAAATACGCCCCTCCTGTCCGTACGGAGTTCAAGGACGCGGGCGTCGTCATTTGTCGCCCCGGCAAGGACGCGAAAGGACGTTTTTTCGCGATTGCGCTCAAAGGCGGAAGCAACAACGAGATGCACAACCACAACGACGTCGGTTCGTATTCGCTGCTGCTGGGCGACAAGTCCGACGCAACCGCGCATGATCGTTATATCAGCCGCGATCCCGGCGGCGAAACCTATACCGCGCGGACCTTCAGCTCCCGCCGCTACGAGGGCGAGCTTCTTAATTCCTATGGTCATCCGGTCCCGAAGATAGCGGGCAAGTTGCAGTCGCCGGGCGCGCAATGTCGCGGGATCGTCGTATCCAAGTCCTTTGAGGACGCGGAAGACGACATAACGTTTGATATCACGTCGGCTTATCCCGAGGCGACGACGCTCGCAAAGGCGCTGCGCACGTTCCAGTTCCGCCGCGCGCATGGCGACGATCCGGGCTTCGTGACGATCTCCGACGCGGTCTCCTTCAAGGAGAACGAAAAGGGGTCCGTCGAAAGCGCGATCATAACGTTTGAAGAGGAGATCGAGATCGCAGAGACCAACGACGGAGGTCTGACGCTCAAGCTCGCGGGCGCCGTGGTCCGAGTCGCCGCGAAGGACGCGGCCGGCGCGCCGCTCAAGCTCGTAGCGGAAAAAACGACGGTCGGCGAAAATGACGAAAGCGTCAAGACGAAGCCGACGCGCGTCGCGTTACGCATAGCGGAAGACGTCCACGAAGCGACGATTATCCAGCGTTTCGACGTTCAGTGATCGCCGGCGCGCCGACGGTTCGTGAGAAACGGGAAGCCCGGGACAAAGCGCGTTGTTCCGGGCTTTTTCATGGCGTGACCAGAATCGCCAAACCTTGTGGGCGAGCGTCGGGCTCGTCGTTCCTGACCCAAAAGCTCGTTCGAACTGGAGAGTTCGCGATTCTATCGCTTAAACAGGACTACGCGCCGA
>CACYBR010000390.1 GCA_902772705.1 uncultured Planctomycetota bacterium | reverse complement strand
GCGACGGAAAAAGCGTTTAACGATCAGGGCGACGAACGCTTTGACGTGAAAGACCGCGTCTTCTGGGGACTTGACGCGTACAAGAAGGCGATCGAACTGTGCGATTCGGTCATTCTGGCGACCCCTCCCGGGTTCCGACCGATCCATTTCGCTTACGCGATCGAGCATAACAAGCACGTCTTTATGGAAAAGCCGTGCGGAGTCGATTCACGCGCGTACAAAATGATCCGCGCGGCCGCGAAGCTCGCGGACGAAAAGAACCTCAAGGTCGTCTGCGGATTCCAGCGTCATTATCAGAATCCCTACATTGGGATGGTCGACCAGATCAAAGAAGGTCGGATCGGTCCGTTAAAGTATAGTTGCGTCTACTGGAATCAGGGACTTGGACGCGATAATTCGCGCGTTCCCGGACTGACGGAGATGCAGTATCAGGTGAGCAAATGGTACCCGATGACATGGCTTTGCGGCGATTTCATCGTTGAACAGCATTGCCATAATCTCGACGTCGGCAACTGGGTTCACAGTCTTGGCGATCCTTTTTGCGCGACCGCGCATCCGGTCAAATGCAACGCGATGGGAGGACGACAGACGCTCAAATTCCCGCGTATCAGAGCGTCCGGATACCGTTACGATCACTTCTGCAGCGAGTTCACGTACGCGGACGGAACCCAGATGTTCAGTCAGTGTCGTCATCAGGCGAACAGCTGGACCAGAGTCGACGAAGTCTTCTACGGCCTCGAAGGAGTCGCCAGCGCCGGGGCGATCAAGGATTATTCCGGCAAGAGTCTCTGGAAGTTTGAGGGCGACAATCCCGACCCGTACAAGAATGAACACGCGATGCATTCGAAGTATATCCGCGAGGATATCGCGCACAACGACGCGTGGTTTGCCGCGAATTCGACGATGACCGCCGTGCTGGCGCGTTCCGCCGCGTATTCGGGCAAAGAGCTAACGTGGGACGACGCGGTTGAGAGAGGTCGCGATCTCTTTCCTTACGAGCTTGTCGCCGAGGTCGAAGCGAGCGATCCGAATAAGTTCTGGGACGCGACGCCGCCGATTCTTCCCGATACGGAACCACCCGCGCAACCTGCGGAGGGCGAATTCATTTACGAGAATTCCGTTCCTGTTCCGGGAGAATGGAAATGGGAAAAAGACGCGTGAGCGCGGTTTGACGAGCGGAGGTTTTCACGGCGACGGCGTTAAGCTCGCCGGCGTTGCGGCGTCATAAAAAAAGGAACGTTCGAGCATATTTCGAACGTTCCTTTTTGATTGGAAACCGTAGCGTTAAGAACGGTTCATGAAGGAAGATTACTTTTTGGGAAAGGACAATTCAAAGGACGTGTTCGCCTTGTCGACGGTAATCTCAAGCGCGGCGTCCAAAGAACCGTAGCTCTTGGAGAGCGCTTCGAAGCCCTCAGGAACCGGGGCCCCGTCGTTTCTCTCTTCGTCCCAGCCAATAGTGACCTTGAGTTGCCCATGTTCGACGCCATCCTCGGCGGAGGAGTATTTGGCGTAGAATTTACCGCCGTCCTCAACGATAGCCGCGCTTGGACGTCCGCCCGAGCCGGCAGGGGTGAACGTAATCATAAAACCGGCAGGAACAGGTTTGCCGTCGTAGACGACCGTTCCGCCCAACTTAACGACGCCGCGCGGGGACTTTTTAGCGCCGCAACCGGAGAAGGCGACAGGAACAAGCGTCAGGCCGACAAGACCCGCCGAAATAAAATCTCTTCTATTCATGATATGCTTGATGCAGAGTGTGGCGGACGCGGCGCATCACAGGGGAAACGTCCGCGTCCTAACGCGTGAGAAATCGAATTAACGAAGGAACGAACGATTATCGTCAGAGGCTCGCGACCGACAGGTTGCCGCCGCCGTACTTGACGCCGCGGTCTTCCATCGTCTTGTTGCGACGGCGAGTGAGCGAGTCCGCCCAGGCTTCGACGCTGATCGTGTCGGAGACGAAGTGAACGGAGCCGTCGGCCATAAGCGCGTTGAGACCGCCGGAGTGCTGAGACTTGGCGCAACGTTCGGTTCGGTTGTAGGTCAGGCAGTTCGGCATGCAGATCGGCTTAGAGGTACTGTTCTGGCTGAAGATGAAGTAGCCCTGAGAGTAGTCGTTGACCCAAACGAACGGGTTGGCGCCCATATTATCGGCGTCGTCCGTCTGATTCGCGAGCGCGGAGGAACTCAGTTCGGCGGCGAGGACGGTGTTCGAAAGACCGTCTTTGATATCGCTCAGGCTAAAGGACGCCTGCTTGCAGAAGAGTCCGGCGATGACGCCCTTGTTCGTTGTGCGTTCCGGAAGCACGCCAGTGGTGGTCGCGCCGTTAACGGCGTAGTCCTTAGTGCGGCCGGGTTCGAGGCGGTCGGCGGAGGGGCACTGGAGAACGGGCGGACAGCTTTCCGCGACGGTCTTGTGGTTTTCAGCCCAGGTTTC